>JAAEZN010000076.1 GCA_018222835.1 Algicola sp.
TGCTTTTGGGGTCTTGTTTTGTGGAGAACATTGGAGCAAAACTGGAGTATTTCCAGTTTCAACAACTTCAGAATCCTTTTGGGATATTGTTCCATCCTTTGGCCATTGAGAACCTTGTTCAAAGAGCTGTCCAGGATATTCCGTACCACCCAGATGAAATTTTCGAGCAGGATGGAATTTGGCGCTGTTTTGATGCACATTCCGATTTGCGTTCCAATGATGCCGATACATTGTTGGATCACCTCAACCAAAGGTTGCAGGAAACCAAAACGGAGTTGGAAAATACCACCCATGTAATCATTACTTTGGGAACGGCTTGGGTGTATGAACATCGATCATTGGGCAAGACCGTGGCAAATTGCCATAAAGTGTCCCAAAAGGAGTTCGAGAAAAGATTGCTTGCTCCGGAGAAAATACAGTCAAGTTTGGCCCGTTTGGTGGATTTGGTCCAACAGGTGAATCCAAAAGTAAACATCATTTTTACCGTCTCACCTGTTCGGCATCTGAAAGATGGTTTTGTGGAAAATCAGCAAAGCAAAGCACATCTAATTACCGCACTACATTCCGTTTTGTCATCTCGAGCACAACCGAGAGATGTGTCCTATTTTCCGGCCTATGAAATCATGATGGACGAGCTGCGTGACTACCGTTTTTATGGAAAAGATTTGGCGCATCCCAATGCATTGGCGGTGGAGTATATTTGGGAAAAGTTCAAAGCCACATGGATTTCGCCCAATTGTTATCCGGTCATGGAAGAGGTCGATGGCGTTCAAAAAGGGCTTCAACACCGTCCTTTCAACCCGGATTCCGAGGCTCATCAAAAGTTTAAAACATCGCTCCGAACAAAAATTACGTATCTTCAAGAAAGGTATCCTTTCATGAAATTCAGTTAAATGAAGAAAATCCTACTAGGGGCGGTTATTGCCTTGGCTTCGGTTTTTGTCTATAAATCGTGTACGGAAGATCGTACCCAGAGATCCATTCTGGAAGAAAATTCCATGTTGATCCAGGAAGAATTGCGTAATGTTTCCAAATTGGTGGTCACCGAAGGTCATTTTGCCGAAGTTTATAATTATAAAGATTCCAAAGAATTGTTCGGTCCATTGGTCACAGCCCATAAAAAGGCTTTGGTGGTGGTCAATGCCGATGTGTCCGTGGCATTCGATATGTCCAAGATTGATTACGAGGTGGATCAGGAAAATAAATTATTGAGCATAATACAGCTACCGGAGCCAGAAATTGCCATAAATCCTGATTTTGAGTATTACGATGTGTCCGCAGATTATTTGAATCCGTTTAACGCGAGTGATCATAATGCTATAAAGCGGAGCGTGAACAAATCTTTGATGAAGAAAATAGAGGCTTCTTCCTTGCGTTCCAATGCAGAAAACCGATTGTTGAGCGAGCTTTCACGAATTTTGGTGCTGACCAATTCCATGGGGTGGACATTGGTTTATAAAAATACTCCGGTGGAAAATACGGAGCAGTTGAAAACTTTTTTGGATTAAGGTGTCACATTTTGGCCATTGTTGCGTCTTTATAGATACATCAATCAATCAAAACCATGTTTAAAAGAGTACTGCTAACTGCCCTTTTAGACATTATTTTTGTTATATGCCAGCAACAACCAGAATCAGATATTAGCTACGAATTTTCTTCCGTGTTCGTTGCTGATATTCCTCATGTTAAGCTAAAAATGACTATAGAGGCCAGTCCGGATGGCACCACATTACTTTCTTTTCCCGATGAGGCTTGGGGTCAGGAAAATCTATTTAAAACGCTTGGCCGTATGCAGCTTTTAAATGTTGAAGGTGTGGTAGAAAAAGATGCGGATAGCGGTCGGGTCGTTTTAATGCATCCTGCCGGTTTAAAAGAATTAGAGTTTGAGTATTTTCTAAAACAAGATTTTGAAGGCGATATTTCAACTCAAGAAATTTATCGGCCTATTATCAATTCAGACTATTTCCATGTGTTTTCCCATAATTTGTTCATGGTACCGGAAAATGCGAAGGATAGCATGGATATAGTTTTGGATTGGACTTCTTTTTCAAAAGATTTTACCATTCATAATAGCTTTGGAAGCAAAGAAAGAGTCCAGCTGCTCAACGATCAGGATATGGATTTGTTTGACAGTGCCATTTTTGTTGGCGGTGATTTTAGAATTTATGAAGGAGAAATACAGGAAAACAAAATTAGCTTGGCAACTCGTGGTGAATGGATTCCTTTTAAAGATGATGAAGTCTTTCAGGTTTTGGAAAAGACCTTGACCTGCCAAAGAAATTTTTGGGACGATCATTCCCAAGAATATTTTACAGTTACCATGCAGCCCTTTCCACAAGAAAATGGTAGTAGTTTTCAAGGTACGGGTCTAACCAACTCTTTTGCCACTTCCGTTTCCAATAATAGTTTTACGGATATAGGGCAATTGGTGTATTTGTTCAATCATGAATTAATGCACAATTGGATCGGGCATACCATTACCAACGATAACGAGGAGGAACAATATTGGTTTAGTGAAGGGTTTACCGAATACTATACTTACAAGAACATAGCAAAAAACAAGATCAATGGGCTGGACGGTGCTTTTTTTGTTCAAGAAATCAACCGTACCATTAGAGACTTATACGCATCATCGATAAGCGAGGTGCCCAATGCTGAAATTAACTACGATAACTTTTGGTCCGATTATGAGTATTCCAAACTGCCTTATTGGAGAGGGGCACTATTTGCGTTTTATCTGGATCAAAAGATACAACGTTCAAGCAATGGCCAACAAAGTCTGGATGATGTGGTGCATCACATTTATGAGGATGCGACCCAAAAGGGACAAAAATTGACACACGATTATTTTGTCGATGTAATCACTCCTTATTGGGAAGGAGGCTTTGAGTCGATCTTTCAAAAGCATGTTGAAGAAGGCAAAAAAGTGGATTTGGTGTCACTATTTGAAGAGTTAGGTCTGGAATATAAACCTGAAAGCGATATTTACGAGCTTGGATTCGAATTTACCGAGGATCGCAAAGCAATCCAAAATGTGATCGAAAACAGTAAAGCTTGGGTGGCCGGTATTCGCCAAGGCGATGAGGTGTATTCTCGAAGTATTTGGCAGGGAAACATCGAACGTGAGGTTGAGTTGGGCCTGCGAAGAGACGGAGAAGAATTCCAAGTATCTTTCTACCCGGTAAAAAAAGCTGATGTGCCTCAACTTGAGGTATCTGAATCGAATTTGGAAACTCTTGGCTTTTAGCTTACCAATGCTGTATCCACAAGCTGAAGGCCGTCATCGATTAAATGGCCCACTTTTGGATTGTCCAGTTTAATATGTTCTAGGTGTTCTAAGATTTCTTTTTGAAAGGCATGGTTGTTATCTTGTTTTGCGAGTTCGTACAGTTCAACAGGTAATAACCAATCTTCCGAGTGATCTTTTTTGAGTGCTTTTAACACCTTGTTTCGGGATACGGTGGTGTTTTTTCCTTCCCTAAAATGTCTTATTTGCTCATAAAATCGCTCCAATTCCAGTCTTTTTTTGTCTTTCCCAGATTTTATGGTGCTTTCTGTGATTTGATGGCTCATTAAATTAAAGCTGTTCAAATCGGCTGGACCATTGTAAGCGGAAACAATTCTCTGTCCGACGGCCATATGGTACAATCCCCATTCTGGCTGGAACAATGTTTTATCGCCATGGGTAACGGTGCAATTTTCAAATGTTATTAGGATAATCTTGCCCATTAGGTTACGGGTTCCTGTAATAATTGTTCCTTCCACTTTAATTCCGCCTTCAAATTCCAATGCAATTTGTTCACCTTCATAAATTTTATAGGCTTTTAGATCTCTTGGCCCCATGTCCTCAATAGCAATGTTGATACCTTTCAATTTTCCAATAGGTGAGCCAAAGCCATGGGCATGGTTCGCTGTACTGTGCCCAACAAGTTCCTTTTCGCGATAGGCCAGTGCCGTACCACTTGTGGTTTGGATGTAGATTGGGTTTCCATCGTTTTCGATTACATTGCTGAACTCTCCCGAGATTTGTAGGCCCGTGCTCAGTTCAATGGTGCCGAGTGCTTTGGAAGCTATCAACTTTTTAATTCCGGATAGCCCTCCGGTCCTAACAGCCATGGTATTGGCAAAATCTTCTAATACTTGGCTCAAAAAGGCAAAATCGGGAGTCACAAAAAGCTGGGGTTGGGGTTTGGTGATGTCAAATTCGGTATGCGCTGCTTCGATGGAGTAGGGTATTTTCTTCACCTTGTCCGTCATGCACCAAGCACTTTCTCCAATAGAGGAAAGCAGTCCGGCTCCATAAATTTTTGGGTTGTCCACAGTTCCGATGAGGCCGTATTCCACTGTCCACCAGTGCAGGTTTCGGATAAGGGCCATTTCGCTGGGCTCACCCATATTTTCTTGTAGATGTTCAATGTGTTTTTCCGCTTCATCGATTTCGTGTTGTGGTGTGCCGTGCGCTTCTTTTATAATGGAAAGATGGCGTACAGCGTTGTAAAGCTCATAATCTTTGGCACTTGAGATGGCCTTACAGCCAATCTCTCCAAATCTCCGCAAGTATTCGGCATATTCTGGATTGGCAATAATGGGGGCATGCCCTGCTCCTTCGTGAATTATGTCCGGGGCTGGGGTGTATTCAATATTTTCAAGCTGTCGGATGTCCGATGCTATAACGAGTACATTGTATGCTTGGAATTCCATAAAGGCCGAAGGCGGGATAAATCCGTCCACTGCAACGGCTGCCCAACCAATTTCCTTTAGGATTCTGTTCATTCCGTACATATTGGGAATATGGTCTATGGAAATCCCTGTCTTTTTTAATCCATCCACATACGATTTATGGGCCACTTTGCTCAGGTAATCCACATTTTTCCGCATAACATAACGCCATACGGCCTGGTCTATAGCGGTGTACTCTTCATAATTTTGGGGCTTTATGAATTGTTTTAAGTGCTTTGGGAGTTTGTCCAGTATAGGATTGGATTCGTAGCTCATAAGTCAATTTTTGTACGACCTAAATATACGAAATCGATAAAGGATATTTTCTTAAGATGCGTTAAGGGCAATAAAAAACCGCCCTAAAGGGCGGTCTATACTTTTAGTTGGTGGCTACAGCCATCTGTGGGGGGTATTTCTCCAGAATCTGTGAGACAAATTCTTTGATACGTTGTTCTTTTTTTTCAATATTGTTGGTATTGTTCAAGGTGCCTATACCGCGACCTTGCCATACCAACTCCTTTTTATTGGCATCTATAACATCTATATACAAAGAGCCCTCGGTACTGGTACTTACATTGTTGCCGCCCCAGCCCCAACCAGGACCCCAAGCCCATGCTGGGCCCCAACCCCAGCCAAAGTTGTTGTTGTAGACTTCTACACGTTCGCGTTCCTTGGTGAAAATGCTGATCAGCATATCCGGATTGTCGGATTTTACAAATCCACGGGAGCTCATTTCAGCCTCAATGGCGCGAAGGATTCTTTTTTTGTCCAAATCGGAAATTTGTGCCTTATCTATTCCAGTTTTGTAAAAGGCATAACTTTTATAATTGTTAAAGTCAGCTTTTTGATCGTAGTCCGAAATTACCCGTACAGAGGAGCACGAGGCTAAAATTCCGAGGGAGAAGACAGCAAGTGCAAAACGTTTTAAACTTTTCATAGTACTTTTTTTAATTATTTGAGATGTCCTTAAAAAGACCACAAATATTATGCCGAATACGCAACTATTGGGCGTTGGTTTTAGGGTCGTATCCATATGGGCAATGGCGGCAACCACTCTCGCAACAATATCCGCGTTTTAAATGATACTGCTCGGTAAAAACCCGATATCCTTGTTCCGATAAATAATAATCACCCTCTTCGAGAGGTATTCGCTCTTTCATCCGTAGGCTTGCTTTTACAAGCTAAAATTAAAGTTTTAACGACAAAACTACCAAGGTTTTAGGATTTTGAAAAGAGTGTTATTCACAGAGATTGTTGATGGAATTATCGTAACTGTCCAATTTTGAGCATTTTTTGCAGTTATATTTGTTAGGTAACCAATAATGGAAACTATTTGATACTCGTCTTTAAACATTTCTTTTATAAAAATTATGTAGGCCTTTCGCTTTGGCCCTTCATTATAGTAAAGGAAGATTCCCTAAAGTCAGATGAGGTACTTATCAACCACGAGCGTATCCATTTAAAACAACAAAGGGAATTGCTCATATTGCCTTTTTACATTCTATATATATCAGAATGGTTGTTACGCACCGTGTTGTACTTGGACAGTTACAGGGCTTATCAGAATATTAGTTTTGAACGCGAGGCCTATGCCAATGAAAAGGATATGCAGTATCTTTCCAAGCGGAAAACCTTTGGTTTTTTACAGTACCTGACCCGTTAATTTTTTAGATTGAACATACCCAATCAGTATATTGATATGCCCCTTTTGAGAGAAAAGGGTGTCCACCTCTATCTTAAACGAGAGGACGCGATTCATCCTTTTATATCGGGAAATAAGTATCGAAAACTTAAATATAACCTGATTGAAGCCAAAAAACAGGGCAAAAGCACTTTGCTCACCTTTGGTGGGGCCTTTTCCAACCACATAGCGGCTGCTGCCTATGCAGGGCATGAACAAGGTATAAAAACAATAGGAGTGATCCGTGGTGAAGAACTGGCGGGCAAATGGCAAAGCAATCCGACCTTGAAACTTGCTGACGAGCTTGGCATGCATTTTTGTTTTGTATCGAGAAACGATTACCGAAGCAAAGGCGAACTGGCGTTTCTTCAAAAATTGAAAGAACAATTTGGCGATTTTTATCTGCTGCCCGAGGGTGGCACCAACACTTTGGCAGTAAAAGGCTGTACCGAAATTTTGACGGAATCCGATTCGCAATTCGATTATATCTGTAGTGCGGTGGGTACAGGTGGTACAGTGGCAGGGCTTATCAATGCATCCAGACTGCATCAAATCGTGTTGGGATTTCCAGCATTAAAGGGGAATTTTTTGCCCCAAGAGATTCGTAAATTTGTACAAAGCGATCATTGGCGTCTCATAACCGATTATCATTTTGGGGGCTACGCTAAAGTGGCTCCGCAACTGATCGAATTTATCAACCTCTTTAAGCAAAAAACAGGTGTCCCTTTGGACCCGATATATACAGGTAAAATGCTTTTTGGTATTTTTGACCTTATAAAACAGGATGTTTTTGAACCAGGAACCCAAATCTTGGCGATACATACAGGGGGGCTGCAAGGCATAAAAGGCATGAACCTTGTATTGAAAAAAAAGAATTTACCGTTATTGGACGTATGATCAGGCGAATAGGATATGTATTGATAGTGGCACTTTTGCTTTCTAGCTGTGGTGCAAAAAAGAAACGGACTACCCATCGTAGGGGAGCTCCCGTAATTAGTGGTTCTGATAAAACTTCTACGAACACACCCAAAGAAGCCAAGGAAGAAACCGGGCTGTATCCCATGCCAGAGGATACCGGGCGCTTTGAACGGTTTCCCATTACCGATACACAACATTATATCGAGACCTTTGCAGAGGTGGCCCAATACGAAATGCGTGCCTACGGAATTCCGGCCAGTATTACCTTGGCGCAGGGTATTCTGGAGAGTGGCTCAGGTCGTGGAGAGCTGACTTTAAAGACAAATAATCATTTTGGAATAAAATGCCATACAGGTTGGCAAGGAGAGTTCGATTTTCACGACGATGACGCCAAGGGAGAGTGTTTTAGAAAATATAACCATCCCATGTACTCTTTCCGAGATCACAGTATTTTCCTTTCTACCCGTTCTCGCTATGCGTTTTTGTTTAATTACAAACGAGATGACTATAAGAAATGGGCGCATGGATTGCGCCAGGCTGGTTACGCCACGGATCGTAAGTATCCTCAAAAATTGATTGCCTTGATCGAGCGTTACGACCTTCATGAATATGACGAAGCGGTTGTGGAAAATGGTCTGTCCATGGTAAGGGACACCAAACAATACGAGGTGTTTACCCACGAGGTAAAGAAAGGCGATACGCTTTACGGAATTTCCAGGCGTTACGATATTTCGGTTGATGAGCTCCGTCGCCTCAATAACCTTAACGATAACATTATTTCCATAGGTCAGATTCTTAATATTCGAAGAGCCCAGTAATTTATAGTTTTATTCCGCACGAATGCTGAGCGTAGCCAAGAAACAATCCGGAATCCACAATAGATTTATAGTGAGATACCAAAACAAGTTCTGTGTGATGACCGACAAAATCCGTTTCCAAGAAAGTTTTATCCTCATTACCTTTGCGTAGCGCAAGTCTAATTGGATTTAGATTGCTACAACAAGCACAGTCGAGATGTAATGATGTTGTTTGCGACTGCGCTCGAACTGACATATAATTTATGCCCTGAGCAGAGTTGAAGGGCACTGAACAGAATATACTAAAATAAATTCCCGTCTGCATGGGAATGAGAAGATATACTTATGATTTACCAACGAAGCAGTGCCTTGTTCGCAGAGGCCAAAAAATACATCCCTGGAGGAGTAAATTCACCTGTAAGAGCGTTTAAAGCAGTAGGGGGCGATCCCATTTTCATCAAAGAAGCCAAAGGAGCGTATTTGTACGATGAAGACGGCAACCAACTTATCGACTATATAGCTTCGTGGGGCCCACTTATTTTGGGTCATGCCTACGAACCGGTGATCAATGCTGTTGTTGAAAAGGCTAAAAAAGGCACTTCGTTTGGAACGCCTACCGAAATTGAAACAGAACTTGCGAAATTGGCCGTTTCCATGGTGCCAAATATTGATAAAATTCGTTTTGTAAACAGTGGAACCGAGGCTTGTATGAGTGCGGTACGCCTTGCACGTGGGTACACGGGCAACGACAAGATCATTAAATTTGCAGGTTGTTACCATGGCCACTCCGACTCCTTTTTAATACAGGCAGGGAGTGGCGCCGTTACTTTTGGAAGCCCTAATAGTCCAGGTGTAACACAAGGTACGGCCAAAGATACCCTTTTGGCCGATTATAATGATCTAGAAGGGGTGAAAGCTTTAGTAGAAGCCAACAAAGGTAAAATAGCCGCCATTATTTTGGAGCCTGTAGCAGGGAACATGGGCTGCATTATCCCAAAAAAAGAATTTATAAAAGGACTACGAGAGATATGTACCCAGGAAGGTATTTTGTTGTTGTTCGATGAAGTAATGACAGGTTTTCGTTTGGGAAAAGGAGGGGCGCAGGAAGCCTTGGGGATTGATGCCGATATTGTAATGTTCGGAAAAGTAATCGGTGGTGGATTGCCCGTTGGGGCATTTGCTGCTCGAGCGGAGATCATGGCGCATTTGGCCCCTGAAGGACCTGTTTATCAGGCAGGTACCTTGAGTGGAAATCCTTTGGCCATGAGTGCTGGATTGGCTATGCTCACGGCTTTGAACAACCAGCCTGAGGTTTTTGCGAGTTTGGCCGAAAAAACAGAGTACCTGCACAAAGGAATAGCTGAAGTTTTGACCGAAAAAGGAGTGCCACATCAAATTAACCGATTTGGAAGTATGATTTCCGTACACTTTACGGACGAGCCTGTACTGGATTTTGCCAGTTCAGCAAAAGGCAATAACGATACTTTTAAAAAATACTTCCATGGTATGTTGGAAAATGGGGTGTATTTGCCCCCTTCCGCTTTTGAAAGCTACTTTTTAAACGACGCTCTCAGCTATGCCGATCTGGACAGGACCATTGAAGCAGTGGGGAAAGTGTTTTAGTGGAACTAGGTGGCCAAGTGGTTACGATTTTAAGTGTGCTCAGTTTATCTTGATTGGCGCCAAAGAGCAATCGAATTGGTCATACATTGCTACGGTGTCTTTGTTTGATCAGATCAGGAATATTCTGGTTGATGTATTATAACGGTCTTGATTAGTAGTTTAAGAGCCGATAATATGAGAAAGTGCCAACTGAAAGGTTGGCACTTTCTCATGCATTATGCGCAGCCAATGTTAGCGACTTTTATTTTTCCACATGGCTCCATTTTTTGTGGTAAACTTATCTAGGATTCCTCTTGTTGTCAAATCGTTCAAGAATTTCTCGCTTTCGTTTCTTGGAGTTCCCGATAATTCAGAAAATTCCTTTGCCGTTAAAGTCGTGTATTTTGTAAAAAGGTTTTTCCAGCCTTTGCCATATTCACTTTTAACGATATTGGGCTGAATTTTCAAGATGGCCATTTCGTAAAACGCATAGGCTCTTGTGCCATAAACAATCTCTTTGGCGTTTAAATTATCCATAAAAAACATTGAGGGAAACCCCCGTACGCCAAATTCTTTGGACAACTCTAAATCTTCATCAAACAATATTTTAGCCTTTCCGTCAAAATCTGTTTTTAGTTGTTCAACATTTAGTCCAACATTTTTGGCTGCTGTTGAAATATGTTCCCATTTGGCGATATTCTTCTTTTTCAGAAAGACCATTTCACGCATCTCTCTCAGAAATAAAATGGCTTTTTCTTGATCTTGTAACTGTGCTGCCTTAAAAGCGATGGATGGCGGGTAGGATGAAGCAAGCGGGTCCTCCAGCCATAGATCCCCATCTATGGGCATATCGTAATGAGTACTTACCTCGTCCCAATGGTGGGCAACATCCGATGGTTTGCTAATTCCACCACTATTATAACTCCAATCAGGAAGTAAGCCTCCCATTCTATATTCGATTTCGACATACTTCCCATATTCCAATTTCAATTTTCGTAATTGTGGCTCAATGCCCCAACAAGAAGAGCAAATAGGGTCGGTAAAGTAAATTACTTTTATTTGTTTTTCAGCAGGGCAAGCTGTCTTTTGGGCAGTGTCTTTTGCTTCATCTGTTGGCGTTTCACACATTCCTGTTTCTAGATCGCACAAGAGTGGATTAGTGTTTGAAGTTATTTCTTTCATATCATTTTCTTTGATTGTCCGTAGCAAGTCGAAAAGCTGATTAACGAGATTAAGTTTTGTGCTTGGAATACCATATTATGATTGCGTTTTTTAAATAAAAGAATAGGGGTGGTGAATTTAAAAAACACCGTTATTCCAATCCCACTTCAAAATTATGATAAACTAATTGTATATTGGATATGCATTTCCCTTTTGAAAGTAGTTTCCAATTGGAAAGTATCAAAAGGTTTTTGAGTTTAATATAGAGCTTAAGTCAATGAAGAAGAAAGCAACAATCAATAATACACCTGTTTGTCAAATGAGGATGCAGGCCATAAGCGATTCCATGAGTATTTTATCGGGGAAGTGGAAATTCCACATTTTAGGAACACTTATAGAGGGCGACAAATTGGGTTTTATGGATTTACTGCGAGAAGTTGACGGTATAGGGTCGAAAATGTTGTCGAAGGAGTTGCAGGATTTAGAAATGAACCGCTTGGTGAATCGAAAAGTTATGGACACAAAACCTATAACTGTTCAGTATTCCATTACCGAATACGGAAAAACACTGGCCCCTGTAATTGATGCTTTGGCAAAGTGGGGAGTCGATTATAAGCGATCAATTTCTGGAAAGTAGTTTTGATAGGTAGCTAAAGGATCAAAAGCCTTTGATGGGTGAAGAAATATCTACTAAAACTCCATTTGGGTCTTTTAATAATAATCTTCTTTGTCCATAAAATGTATTTTTGGGTTCGCTCAAAACTTCAAAATTTTCCGATTTCGCTATCTCAAATGTTTCGTCCACATCATCAACTACAAATGTTATATAAAACCCTTGCGGATTGTTCTGAAAATCGTTGGGTACGATTTCATTTGTACGGTATATAATTCCCAATTCGAGTTTTTTGTCTTTTGAGATTAAGTGAACAAACCAATCACTGTCGTAGTCCACATTGAAATCAAATAGTTTTGTGTAAAAATCACGGCTTTCTGCTAAGTTTTCCGAGCAGATGTTGGTCATTATCCGGTTTATTGTCTTCATTAAAAACTCTTTTTGTTCAGATAGGTGCTATTTTGTTTGATGCGTCACAACGGTTTTGGCCAGTAGTGCGAAATTTTAGAGCTGAGAATTTTTGATTTAACAGAATTGAAGCTCGAAACCTAGGTTTAGCTTTCAAGTAGTTATTATTTATAGCCATGTTTAGTAGTAGCGTTTTCATTCATAAAAAATTATTGATCAATTCAGGTTGTTCATAGTCTTTGAATATGTTTTTTGCCCCAATTTTTTTCAATTTTCCATTTTCTTTATAATCAATTCCGATAAAATCAATTCCGAGTTTTTGGCAAGTCAGAAAGTCCCAAATTCCATCTCCGAAGTAGATAATTCGTTCAATTGGTTTGTCCGCGATCTCAATTATTTGACTTATTGTGTCCGATAAAATTTTTTCTCTTTCCTTAAATCGAGAACTATTTGAAAAAGCAAACCTGACTGGTTCAATTCCAATTGCGTTTAGTTTTAGAGTTGCGGGTCTTTCCCAGCCACCTGTTGCAATTCCAATAACTTTGTCCGTCTTTTTATTTAAATGCCCAATAAAGTTGGTCGCTCCATTAATTTCCTTGAACTGTACTTTGTTTTCTTGAAGCTCTTTCTTTAGAAGTTTAACAAATTCCAATTCCATTTTCTCAAATTCCGCTTTGATCGGCTTTCTGTTCCATTTTTTTGAAATTATTTCTTCGGTAATACCCCAATCAGTAACGTTTTCATATTCCGACCAGTCTTGATTGGATATATCTATTCCAAAAACTTTTGTAAAAGCAAGTACAAAACATTTGTCATCTACTTGAGTTGTTTCTGTTAAAGTTCCATCAATATCAAATATTGTTGCCGTCATTTTTGGTTTACATCGCTGTCAATGATCTTATTTATAAAACGGAGGGGATTTTTATGAGTAATATTTCATTTATCGTTATTGTTTTCATCAATGTTTGGCTACCCATTCTAATGCAAAATCATTGACTTCGTCCAAGTGGTCTATCCATTCTTTTTTTCCAGATTCATCAGTTTTGGCCTCCATAAAAAAATGGTCGCAGTTTGGATAAACTTTATAGGTTAGATTGTTTTTTCCTTTCCTCATAAATTCAAGTTTTGCGTAGTCCATGTTCAAAATGCTATGGCGGTCTTCACCACCTGCTACATAAAGAATGGGGATATCGAGCCTTAACATGTTTTCTATTGGGGAATTCAAAGTAAAACTACTCCACTTGTAATACGTTTCCCCAAACCATTCTTTTGTTGTAGATTTTGGATCCTGATATATTTTTTCAAATTCGACATACAAGGAGTCGATGTTTGACTGTGCTTCTTCATTTGATTTTTCACCATTTAATGCGGATAGTCTTTCCATAAGGATAAAGTCATACAAATGATTGAGTGAATTGCCCATCATGGATATGACATGAGTAACATTTTTGTTCTTTACAGCAACAGCTGGCGCCACTTGAGAGCCTTCCGAATGTCCCCAGATAATAATCGTAGTACTATCTATATTCAGCTTTTTTAATGCATCATTAATAACTTTGTCGGCCGAATTTACTCTCCAATCCAGACTATACTTCTCGCTATAACCTTCCCTTATAGGGTATTGTTTTCTGCCCGATGGCGCTATTTGGATACTGTCAACAAGGGGTGTATTGGGTTTGCTGATAAGAATAATATGATAATCATTGCTCATTGCATTGGCATTTAGAGTGATGCCGCTGGAATATCTCCCATTTGGATTAAGATAATACAAAGGAAAGTTGGTTGACCCCTGAAGATATACGATTAAAGGTTTGTGGTCTTTAATTTTGTTCTTGTAAATATGGTAATCAATTTTGCCTAAAGCACTATCATTGATGGTTAAGGTTTTCCAGTTATTGGTAATTTTCTCATGTTGCCCATAGGTGGTTTTTGAGAAAACCAATATTGGGATAAGAAAATAAAAAACTCTTTTCATGAATGTTGATTTTGATTCAACTTTGGGTGAATATACTCCATCTGTTCGGTAATGAGAAGTTATGTGATTTAGCAACGGATTTTATAATTGCATACCTAACCAAAAATCCAGAAGTGAAAGAGAATGTTGTTGTCGGTTTAGGTCACTTTAAATAAATATTTTTAATAATCCCACATTGCTCTTGGGTTTTTCTTTTGATTGTGCATGTCTCCACCGGAAATTCGATCCCAAAAGCGACCGCCAACTATTTGTTCGGCATCATAAGTAACAACTAAATAATCCTCTAAATCACCATCAAGTTCTTCGTTGCCCATTTCAAATGTCCATAGTTTTAATTTTCCTCTTCTATCTTCTGCTAAAACACTTTTTATAAATGCATGGGGAATGGGAATATCTATTCCGTAATCATCATTTTCATCTCCTATTGTTTCAACTAATTTATCAAAATAAAATACAGGGCAAGTCAAAACGTATGTTTCTAATATTTCATCTTTATTGTTTAAAACCCGAATAGCCTCCTCTAAATCTTTCCATATTCTTCTATTGAAGTTGGGCTTTTGGGGAGACATGTTGGACATTAAGAAAGTTTCGCTATTCTGTATTTCTAAAATGTCATTGTTCGCGCTTGCAACTAAATGTCCTCTATCAAAACCACTACCTCTATAAGCACTTAATCCGGCCCTAAACCTTTCCGGTATTCTTACATCTGCACGAAAATTGTCCATTCTCTCTGCCTCGGTTAAGAGATAATCGTTTCTATTTATAATTTCAAGAGTCCATTTTGCTTGCCTGAAGTACCATGAATAACCAATTGTAAAATATCTGCCAATTAGAATTTCATCGCAGACTGGAGCACCGTATCTAAGTTCGCGTTGTATGTGAAAAGGATTGTCCATAGAATGTTACATTTTTAGGTTTTACTCTCTTTCTTAAAAATTGTATTGAATTTGTACTTATGCTGCCATGAAAATAGGCGGACATTAAAAAAGCATATGTATAGTACAGATTCTATCCAAAATTTATTGTAAAAAAACAAGAAGGGAATTAGGACTTAAATTACTAATTATTAGGTAAATAGCAATGATTGAAAACCTTAAAAAAACTAGGGTTTTTGTGCAAAGTGCAATAAATAATTATCAATAGAAGGTGGAGTAGGTAAAGGAAGATATTTTATCAATGACTCTAAGCGTATATCTTCAACTAACTCTTCTTCTTTCCATTGCCGGTCACCGTATCCAGCAGCCCTGCTTTTAGGCTGATCCATAAATAATTAAAGAAGGACTTGTCCTGTTGTCGTTTTACGGTAAAGGAGCCGTGCCGAAAACCATCTTCGTCGGTTTTGTGCCCTTTTTTGGTAAAGAGGTTTGCCGCGGTGGTCAGTAGTTTATTAACACCCAAACGATTTTTTTTGAGGACGGTAAACTCAAAATTGTCATATTTCATTTTAATATCGCCCTGCGATTCCAGCTCGTTGCCACTGATGGTAAAATACATTTGTTGCACAGTGCCTTTTACCTCTGCCTGAAGGTTGGATTTTAAAAAAGGATTAATACTTTCGGTCTGGAAATTAGATAATGATCCTTTTGCCAAAAACGTATTGGCCTTGTTTAGGGGATCAAAGCTCCAATCCAGCGAAAATGGACCATTGTCCATAAGTTTGGCGTTAATGGCTACCGTAGTTTCACCCTGCCCACGGCTATGCAGGTTGTCTATTATGGCTTCGATATCCGAAAAGCTTATATTTTCGGGTTCCACATCGACCTCTACCCGTTCTTTGTAGGTGATGAGTCCATCGGAAATTTGGATTGTATCCACTTGCAGGTCCATTTGCATATCCCGAAGGGTTTTATTGTAGAGTTTTTTATGGGTGGTATCGTTCGGTAACAACTTATCGCGGTACACTTGAAAAATTGGTGATTGTAATTGTAATTCCGACAAATAGAGATAAGGTTGTTGATTTTTAATATCAAAACTCCATTTTCTTAGACTGATGTCTTCAATCTTCAAGTGGTAATGATCGTGTTCCGTAGAGATTTTTTGAGAAAGTCGGGTAGGGCTGTACTGGGTGCGCCATACAAAGTTTTTGAACCCTCCTTCACCTGGAGAAAGGTACATCTGCTCAAAGGTTGCATATTCCAACTTGTTGATACGGCTGTATCCTTTTTTAGTGTTCAGTTTAAAGTCGCCATAGGAAAAGGGTATATCTTCTTTTGCGCTTTCCGGACCATACAGGATATCAGATATGGAGAAATCGATGCCCTCGACCGTGTCCGTACTGTCCAAACTTGTATTACGCACTACAAAACTTCCATTTTCGATATTGAATTTTTTGATGACATATGTTTTGACGGGCGCTTTTTTTGCAGGTTTAGATGTGGAATTTTTTTCAGATGGATGATAATAGATCATCTTAGGTGATCTTACAGTAAGACCCACAATGGTAATATCTCCGTTTAGGAGCAGGGGCAAATACCTTAATCCGGAAATGGTGATGGATTCTGCTTCAAAATCAAGGTTATGGACTAGATGCTTTGCATTCACCTTGTTCAAACTAATCTCTCCAAATAGCACATTAGTGCTCAATGCTTCATAGGAAACATTGATCGATGGTGGTATTTCCTCCTCCAGTACGGTTTTTACTTTGCTTGTAAAGATTAGCTGAGCAGCAATGGTAGTCAACACCAAAAATATAATGATGGTGCCCACAATTTTTATAGCGCGCGATTTTTTATGTGCGGACATATATGATTGGGTCGGGTTGTTTTCGGCTACAATTTAATGGATTAATCATTATCCTTAAGAAATGCCAATACTTCCGAAGGGGTGTCAATTTGAATAGCTTTGTTGTCCAATAATAAGATGGGCTGCGTTACCACTTTAGGATTATTTGCCAAAACTTTGAGCCAATCCTGATCTGTTTGTAGGTCTTTGGTATGGCCGTACTCTTTTTTAAAATCGGGATGTTGGGTGTTTATGAGTTCTTTTATGGGCTTGCCCAATCGATTGGCGATTTCTGTCCATTGTGTGCTTGTTACCTTGGTCTTGGATAAATCTATGTCCCATATTTTTTTTGAAGAGGATTGTAGATAGGCCAAGGTCTGCTTGCCTTTTTGGGTCTCCCCGTTATAGTAAAGATTTATTTCTCGGTGATTTGTTGCTATTACTCCCATATCTTTCTTCGTTTTAAAAATACAATACATCAAAAGTTATCCTTTTAGGGTGATAGGGTTTAACGCAATCCAATTTTTTTGTGTCGTAAAAGCAGATGAAAAAGCGGGACAATTGTCCCGCTTTCAACACAAACTAACTCATACTAAACAATAATGGTCTACGATAACAAAAGGTAGTGCCTAGTATTGAGCATCTGAACAAATAAGTATTATAAACGTTCGTAAACGAACTGGTAATTTCCTCTTTCACCTTCGGCACTGGTATAGGCGGTAAAATTGAACTTGTAATAGTTACCGTCGGCGTCTTTAAGAATATAGTACACATCCTCGTTGATCACACCGCCAAAGGCATCACGCCATCCACTGCCCACAACAGCTCTGTTGTTATACACGAAGGAGGATTCCTCGACATCGCTCCGACTAAAGTTGGCGTAGGTGGGTACGTCTCCTTCAATGGTGATTTGGTAAAGACCAACACCGCCCATGGTATTGTGCAGTATATAATCGGAATAGGTAAGGCCGGCAACAAGAGTGCCTTGGTAACCATAATAGGTGAATACACCACTTAAGTTTATATCCCACTGGTCCTTTGCAGGTTCCACACTCACGGTTTCGCCATGGGTTAAACTAAATGCGGTTAGGTTATGGGTTGCATCTTTGGCAATGGTAACTTCGTTGAGCGATTCTGTTTCGGATAGATCGGCATATTGAATGGTATAGGAGTTGCCATCCGTAAGCACCCTTATTTTCATAAATCCTCTATCTGCTCCAGTAGTGGCAATGCTTCCGGTTTCAGCTGGTTCAGTTGGGACTTCTTTTCCCAAGTTTACAATATACACGAAGTTTTCTTCCGCTGAGGTCGATACTTCTGCAATGGCCGTTCCATTCAAGGAGCCTTCAGCGTCATCAGTAAAGGAAACACC
>JAAEZN010000159.1 GCA_018222835.1 Algicola sp.
ATTTAAAGCTATATGGTGGAACTATCTGTGGAGTTACTTGTACCGGGTAGATTTGGGCGGTAAGTATTAGATTGAATAGGAAACAGTAGGAGGTAAGAAATACATGCCAAAGTTTCTTTGGATTGAGCAATACCGATTTGCTCTTAGTAAACGGTGCTTGCATAAGTAGGTGGAGTTTTAAAATAAAGGCTACTTTGCCCTTAACACCTACAATATACCTTCATGTATAATTTAAAATCACCATGAATTGATGAATGCCCAATTTGAATTGACAAAAACATAATTCAAGAAAAATCAGAATTCACTTTAGTAAAGGTTGAAAAAACAAAATTTGAATTATATCGGACAATAAAAAAGCCACTCAAATTGAGCGGCTTTTTTATGAATGAATTCATTTATTTTAGTCGGCAAGGACAATTACTTTATTGTCCTTCATCTCCACGGTTCCACTTGAAATCGTTAAAACAGTTTCTCCATTGTTTCCTTTGGAAAATTTGTCCGCGAATGCTTCGTCGATGGTTATGTTACCTTTCACTTTTACGTTTCCAGCTTGTAATAGGGACACGATTGGTGCGTGGTTTTCCAACATCTGGAACTCACCATTTACTCCTGGTACGGTAACCGAGGTTACGTCGCCAGAGAATAAAGTAGCTTCGGGTGATACTATTTCTAAATACATGTTATCAAGTTATGAGTTATGAGTTATGAGTTATGAGTTACTCTGAACTCCACACTCTTCACTCTTAACCGGTTTAGGCTTCCGCCAACATTTTCTCTCCAGCCTCGATAGCTTCCTCGATGGTTCCTTTTAGGTTGAAGGCAGATTCTGGTAGGTGGTCTAGTTCACCGTCCATGATCATGTTAAATCCTTTGATGGTTTCTTTAATATCAACCAATACCCCGGGAATACCTGTAAACTGTTCTGCTACGTGAAATGGCTGAGACAAGAAACGCTGAACACGTCTTGCTCTACCTACGGCCAATTTATCTTCTTCAGAAAGTTCTTCCATACCTAAGATAGCGATGATATCCTGAAGCTCTTTATAGCGCTGCAACAACTCTTTTACACGTTGTGCACAATCGTAATGTTCTTTACCCAAAATGTCCGGAGTCAAGATCCTAGAAGTGGAATCCAAAGGATCCACAGCAGGATAAATACCCAACTCGGCAATTTTACGTGAAAGTACCGTAGTTGCATCCAAGTGAGCAAATGTTGTCGCTGGTGCAGGATCCGTCAAGTCATCCGCAGGAACGTAAACCGCCTGTACAGATGTAATGGAACCTCTTTTTGTTGATGTAATCCTTTCCTGCATGGCACCCATCTCTGTTGCCAATGTTGGTTGGTAACCTACCGCAGATGGCATACGACCTAAAAGTGCGGATACCTCTGAACCTGCTTGGGTGAAACGGAAAATGTTATCTACGAAGAAAAGAACGTCTTTACCTTGTCCTTCTCCTGATCCATCACGGAAGTACTCAGCAATCGTTAATCCGGACAATGCCACACGTGCACGTGCTCCTGGCGGCTCGTTCATCTGACCGAACACGAAAGTTGCCTTGGACTCTTTCATTGCGGCTTTATCCACTTTGGACAAATCCCATCCTCCTTCTTCCATGGAGTGCAAGAAATCGTCGCCATATTTTATAATACCGGACTCCAACATCTCACGAAGCAAATCGTTTCCTTCTCGAGTACGTTCACCAACACCTGCGAATACGGACAGACCACCGTGACCTTTTGCAATGTTGTTGATCAACTCCTGGATCAATACGGTTTTACCTACCCCGGCACCACCGAACAATCCAATCTTACCACCTTTTGCGTAAGGCTCGATAAGGTCGATTACTTTGATACCTGTAAAAAGTACCTCTGTAGAAGTGGAAAGGTCTTCAAATTTTGGTGCTTCCCTGTGAATTGGAAGTCCATTGTCTCCAGTTTTTGGCAATTCCTCCAAACCATCGATAGCATCACCGATCACATTAAAAAGACGTCCGTAAACATCTTCACCGATTGGCATTTGAATTGGATTTCCAGTAGCTACTACTTCTACACCTCTGCTCAATCCATCGGTAGAGTCCATAGAAATGGTTCTTACTGTATTCTCACCAATGTGTGATTGTACTTCCAAAACCAATCTTGAGCCATCAGCTTTTGCAATTTCAAGGGAGTCATAAATTCTTGGGATTTCTACCCCTGATTCAAACTCAACATCAATGACCGGGCCTATAATTTGGGCAACCTTACCTGTTACTTTAGACATTAGTATGTTTATTTATAATTGAATACGCGG
>JAAEZN010000077.1 GCA_018222835.1 Algicola sp.
CCTCCAAGTTTTCTTTTCTATTGCTGGCGCTCAATACTATTCCTATCGCCATACAAGTCATCCAAATAGATGTCCCCCCCATACTGATCAATGGCAAAGGTTGCCCCGTAACCGGGAATAATTGCACCACCACCGCCATGTTGATAAATGCCTGGAACACAATGGGCAGCCCCACTCCTATTACCAATAATTTTGAAAAAATCGTTTTGGATGAATGCGCCACCACCACAATACGGAACAGCAACAACAAATAGAAAAACAACAAAGCGCCACCCCCAAGCAAACCATACTCTTCGATAATGATTGCAAAAATGAAATCCGAAGTACTCTGCGACAACAAGTTTTTCATAACACTCTTACCAGCTCCTTTTCCAACCACACCTCCTTCTGCCACTGCAATTTGCGCCAAAGTCAATTGGTGCAGATCATCCTTGTCCGCTTGTTCGGGATGGATAAAGGTCTCTATCCTTGATTTCCATGTTCCGGCACGTTGTGGCAATGCATCGGGTGCCTTGAACAACACAAACAGGAACATTCCGGCAAATACAATTCCTGTTGCCACCATGGCGAACAAATATTTTAATGGGTATCCTCCCAAAAAGCACAGTACCAATGCCATAAAACTGATGATGGCTGCTGTTGAAAAGTTTTCGGGCAAAATCAATAGCACCACTAAAGCCACGGGCAGCCAAAGAGGCAAAATACTTTCCTTAAAGGTGATTTTTACATCTTTTATTTTTGTGAGATAGCGTGCAATCCAAATCATTAAGACCACTGCCGCCAAGGTGGATGTTTGAAAATTGACCCCCACCAACGGAATTTTTATCCAACGGTTGGCCGTTACTCCTCCGATTCTAGTTTCCACAGTCAAAGTGTAGATCAAAAGCAGGATAACAATGGGCATTGCTATTATGGACAGCCCTTTAAAATAATGCGTAGGTATCCTGTGCACGGCATAAATAATACCGAAGCCCAAAAACAGCAGCACAGCATGTTTCACCAAATGGCCAAAGGTGGTTCCGTCTCCATTAACATAAACCAAATTGGTACTGGCGCTGTACACTGGCAAAAATGAGAAAAGCGCCAATAGGGCCACAACACCCCAGATGGCTTTATCACCTTTCAGATTTTTGAATACTCTCAACACTTTTTACAACTTTTTTACTGCGTTTTTAAATTGATCTCCCCTATCCTCATAATTGGTAAATAAGTCAAAGCTCGCGCATGCCGGCGAAAGCAAGACAGCATCTCCACGTTCCGCAATCTTATAGGCCACTTTTACTGCTTCTTCCATGGAAAAGGTCTCGACCATAAGATCTATTACATTTCCAAAGGCATCTTTTAACTTGGAATTATCCACTCCCAAGCAAACAACTGCCTTTACTTTTTCCCTTACCAAAGGCATGAGCTCCGAATAATCGTTGCCCTTGTCCACACCACCTGCAATCCAAATAATCGGACGTTTTATACCATCCAAGGCATAAAACGTGGCGTTAACATTAGTGGCTTTGGAATCATTTATGTATTCCACATGATTGATCTTCAGCACCTTTTCCAATCTGTGGGGCACTCCCTGAAAAGACTGGATACTTTGGCGAATAGTTTCTTTTCTAACTTTTACCAACATCGCTGCCATACTGGCCGCCATAGTATTTTTTACGTTGTGCTGACCTTCCAAGGCCAAAATATCTTCACTCATCTCCAAGGTTTTATGTTCTAATTTTATTTTTATCTTTTTATCTTCTAACCAAGCCCCCTCATCTAGTCTTCTTTTTACAGAAAAAGGCAACAATTTGGATTGAACTGGGTGTTTTTTTAACCAATCACGGATTACTTCATCATCGGCATCATAAATCAGGTAATCATTTTTATCTTGATTCATGGCTATTCTGAACTTGGATGCGATGTAGTTTTCGAACTTATACTCATATCGGTCCAAATGATCGGGGCTAATGTTGGTGATCATGGCTATGTTAGGTTTAAAATCCACAATACCATCCAACTGAAAGCTGCTTATTTCCAGCACATAGTGGTCGTAATCCTTCTCGGCTACCATTTTAGCATAGCTATCACCTATATTTCCGGCCATACCCACTTGCAACCCTCCATTGTTCAATAGATGATAGGCAAGCATCGTGGTAGTGGTTTTTCCGTTGCTTCCGGTAATCCCGATCAGGTTCGCACCTGTGTACTTTGATGCAAATTCTATTTCCGAAATAACTGGAACACCTTTTTCAAGCAGCAACTTTACCAACGGCACCTTGTCTGGTATCCCCGGGCTTTTCATCACTACATCGGCATTCAATATTTTGGATTCGGTATGCTCTCCCGACTCCCATTCAATCTCAAAATGTTCAAGAACTTTCTTGTATTTCTCTTTTATCTCTCCTTTGTCCGAAACAAAGACTTCGAATCCTTCTTTTTTCCCCAATATGGCCGTTCCAATGCCACTTTCTCCTCCACCAAGTATTACCAATCGACCCATTTATCGAATTTTTAACGTGACGATGGTGACGATGGCCAATAAAATTCCAACAATCCAAAAACGGGTCACTATTTTACTCTCGTGATAGGATTTTTTCTGATAATGATGATGTAAAGGTGCCATCAAGAATATTCGCTTACCCTCGCCATATTTCCTTTTCGTGTGCTTAAAGTATCCCACCTGCAACATCACTGATAACGATTCCGCAAAGAAGATTCCGCACAATATTGGAATCAATAATTCCTTTCTAACTATAATAGCGATTACTGCAATGACTCCTCCAATGGTTAAACTGCCCGTATCACCCATAAAAACTTGGGCCGGATAGGCATTGTACCATAGAAAACCTACCAAGGCACCAACAAAAGCTGCAATGAACACGACCAATTCCCCTACTCTGGGCAAATAAAAAATGTCGAGATAATCAGAAAACTGAATGTTACCCGATACCCAAGCAAAGATTCCCAAGGTCAACACAATTATTGCGGACGAACCGGCAGCCAGGCCATCTATCCCATCTGTTAAATTGGCCCCGTTGGACACTGCTGTTACGATCAAGATCACTACCGGGATAAATATGAGCCAGGCATAATCTTCCGCACCTTCTCCCATCCAAGAAATAAAGTCTGCGTAATCCAACTCGTTGTTCTTAAAAAAGGGCACATTGGTCCGTACAGACTTGGTCTCTTCACCAAAAACATTTTCTACCCGAAAATTCTCGGTTATGGTTGTGCTATCTTTCTCCTTAATGGTCACCGCAGGATGGAAATACAGTGTCAAGCCAACAATCAACCCTAAAACAACTTGACCCATCACCTTAAAGCGACCTTTTAAGCCTTGCTTATCTTTTTTAAAGGTTTTGATGTAGTCGTCTATAAAACCGATAATACCCATCCAAATGGTGGTCACAATCAGCAGAATCACATAAATATTCTTGATATCGGCAAAAAGAATTACCGGCAACAAGGTTGACATAATTATGATCAATCCTCCCATTGTGGGTGTTCCCGCTTTCTGTTTTTGTCCTTCGAGGCCCAAATCCCGAATGCTTTCGCCTATCTGCTTTTTTTGAAGCAGGAGGATGATCCGTTTTCCGTAAACCATGGCAATCAATAGCGACAACAATACGGACATGGCAGCTCTAAAGGTGAGGAACCGAAAAAGTCCCGCCCCGGGCAGTTGATATTGTTTCTCTAAAAATTCGAACAAGTAGTATAGCATGGACTACGTTATTTTTTTAGGCTCTCCAGAGCTTCTTTAACTTCTTTAAAATCATCAAAATCGACCCTGACACCATTGGTTTCCTGATAGGTCTCGTGGCCTTTTCCCGCCACAAGGATAATATCGTTGGCCATTGCCAATTTGCACGCCGTGTTTATGGCCTGCCTTCTGTTTTCGATAGACAATACCTTTCTGGTGTTCTGGGGCTCTACACCAGCTTCCATTTCTTCGATAATGGTTTTTGGGGATTCCGTTCTTGGATTGTCGGAGGTGAAAATGGCCTGATCACTCATTTCTGAAGCGATATGACCCATAACCGGACGCTTTGACTTGTCACGGTCACCACCACACCCCACTACGGTGATGACGTTTTCATTTCCAGTCCTCAAGGCATTGATAGTAACCAACACATTTTTGAGTGCATCCGGCGTATGGGCATAATCAACAATTGCCGTTATTTTTTCTTTTGATATATAATATTGGAATCTACCATCTACATTCTCCAACTCGCTCATCAACCTAAGGGTCTCCATCTTTTCGAGCCCCAGAATATCCGCAGTGGCGTAAATGGCCAGTAGATTGTAGGCATTAAAGTCCCCAATAAGCCTGGACCACAACTCATTATCATCCACCTTTAAAAGCTGACCATTGAACTGCTTCTCCAAAATCTGACCTCTAAAATCAGCGAAGGATTTTAAAGCGTAGGTATATTTTTTGGCTTTGGTGTTCTGCAACATTACAGACCCATTTTTATCATCGATGTTGACCAAGGCAAATGCAGATTTTGGCAAACCATCAAATAATTTCTTTTTGGTGTCCCTGTACTCCGCAAAGGTTTTGTGGTAATCCAAATGATCATGGGAAAGGTTGGTAAAGATGGCACCTTCAAAATGAAGTCCCTCCGCTCTTTTTTGATGAATACCATGGGAACTAACCTCCATAAAGCAGTACTCTACGCCAGCATCGTTCATTTTGGACAAATAATCGTTTATCGCAAGTACATTGGGAGTAGTATGGGTCGCCTTGTATTCTTGCTCATCCACCAACACCTTGATCGTGGAAATAAGTCCGACCTTGAATCCGGCCTTTTTAAAAAGGTTGTACAAAAGTGTTGTTACCGTGGTCTTGCCATTGGTACCCGTAACCCCTACAAGTTTTAGATTTTTTGACGGATTCCCGTAAAAATTGGAAGCTATCACCGCCAATGCACTATTGCAATCGTTCACTTGCAGATAGGTAACCCCGTCCACCATTAGTTCTGGAAATTCTTCACAAATAATGGCCTTGGCACCAAGATCTACCGCCTTTAGGATGTATTTGTGCCCATCGGTTACCGTACCACGAACCGCAACGAACACATCGTCCATTTCCACTTTTCTAGAATCGAAACGAACATGGTTCACCATTACATTAGTATCTCCACTTACCGCAGAGAGACTTACTCCATACAATATGTCCTTCAATAACTTCATGAAAGCTCCAATATTATTTTTTTGACCTGTTCAATACGGGTCCCTTGATCAACTGATTGATTTTTTACTTTTCCATTCCCATGCACTTCAACTTGAATTCCAAGATTCTCCAATAAGGAAACTGCATCCATACCACTCATACCCTTTACATTGGGTACAGTGCTGTGCTTTTTTTGTACTTGGGCGTAATATTGCTGGTAATCCTTGTCCAAATCTGCATCTTGAATGCTCCCACTGTCCACCTCATCCACCATTGGCGAAATCGCATGAATTTTCTGAGCCATGGATTTAAATACTGGACCTGACACATCTGCTCCATAAAATCCTGTCTCCTTATCGGGTTCATGAATTACCACGATGCAAGAATATTTTGGATTATCTGCTGGAAAGTACCCCGCAAACGATGAGATATACGCCAACTTATCAGGGTTCTTTTCCACATAGTTTTTCTGCGTGGTACCTGTTTTACCGGCCATTGAAAAGTTTTTGGAGTAGAGTTTATGCCCTGTTCCAAAATTCTTTTCCACCACATCCTTTAATAATTGCTGCGCCTTTTTTGCCGTCTCCTTGGAACAGATAGATGGATTGAGCACCTCTTTATCAAAACGTTTAACAACCTTGTTGCCATCCCTAACTTCTTGGATCAAGCGAGGTTTTACGTATTCACCATCATTGGCAATGGCATTATAAAATCCCAAGATTTGAATTGGTGCCAAGGATACTTCGTAACCGTGCGACATCCAACCCAGGGATATACCGGACCATCCTTTATCTCCAGGGTAACGGATTACCGGGTCACCCTCGCCAATTATAGGAAGATCTAACTTTTTATGAAGCCCCATGTTCATGAGACGGTTTACAAATTTCTCAGGTTGTTCTTTATAATTTTCATTGATGATCTTAGCAAATGCGGTATTGGACGACAATGCAAATGCCTTGGCCAATGTGATTTTTCCATATCCGCCCCATCTGGAATCCTTTACAACTCCATCATAAATTCGATACCTCCCTTTCTCCGTATCTATTATCGAACTGGTATCCACCACTTTATCTTCTAAAGCGGCCACCATGGACATCAATTTAAAAGTGGAACCCGGCTCATGCGATTCACCAATTGCATAATTTAGTTTTTCGTAATATTTTCCTTCGGAAGTCCTACCTAAGTTCGAAATAGCCTTTACTTCACCTGTTTGGGTCTCCATCACAACCACGCACCCATGATCGGCCTTATATTTTTCCAACTGTTTCAAGAGTTCGTGATGTGCTATATCTTGAATGTTGACATCGATGGTCGAAACCACATCCAAACCATCTTGTGGTTCCACGATATTATCCAAACCAACAGGCTTCCATTGCCCCTTGGCGATCTTTTGCTTTAACCGCTTGCCCTCCTTACCTCTTAGATAGGTTTCACCAAAAGCACCATCGAGCCCTACACGGGTATAGTATCCGTTTTCGTCCACACGTTCGTAACCAATGCTACGCGCAGCCATTTTACCCAAAGGGTATTCGCGTACTACACGATGTGTCTCCACAAATCCCCCTTTGTAAGGTCCTAGGTTGAACAATGGAAATTGTTTGATCCGAACATAATCGAGATATCCTACATTACGCGCCACCAATTTGTAACGATTACCATTGGCCCTAGCTTTGCGGAACAATTGCCTGTAATAAGAAGATGGGCGATCGAACAATTTGCCCAAAGAATCGGAAAGAGCACCTACGTGGTTCTCAAAATTTTCCTGTGAAACGGTCTTGGCATCGAACCTAATCTCATATTTTGGAACCGATGCGGCCAACAAACTGCCATCTTCCGAATAAAGGTTGCCCCTATTTGGCTCAATAGTGAACATCTTCTCGGTTTTGCTCAGTGCCAATTCCTTGTATTTTTCACCCTGAACCATTTGGATATCCACCAATTTTACCACTACGGCAATGGCCAAAACAAGAAGCCCCGCCGCTACGAGGTACAATCTGTTCATTATATTTTTTTCGGTGATGGCCACTATTCCGCTGATTTAACTTTTATCTTTTTTGGTGGGTTTTGAGACGGCACCAAACCTTTTTCCGCAACAATACCACGTAAGGTCGATTCCAATTTTAACTGCTGTACACTAGATCGGGCCTCAAAAAACTCACTCTTAAGTTTTCGGACCTCCTCGTTCAACTGGGCAATCTCCAATACTTTTTTATCTGCATTATGACTACTGGAAATCATCATAGCTGCCAGGAAAGAGGCAAACAAAAGGAACATCCAGTTCTTGGGAGCATCTCCGCTAACCAAAAACTTTCCTTTAAGTATGTCCAGTAAGCCTTTTCTCATTCCTGTATTCTTTTTTTATTCCCGCTCAAAGGGAAATCCATCTTCACCTCATCTTTCAACTGCGCTCAAGACAACATTTCTACTACATCTTTATATTTTTTCCGCAATACGGAGCTTTGCACTTCTTGCCCTATTATTGGCCGCTATTTCTTCTGCTGATGGCACGATTAATCCCCCTATCTTTTTTAGAGGAACATTTATGTTCCCATAAAAATCCTTCTCTGGCTCTCCATCGAACTTACCTGCCCTGATAAATCGTTTTGCCAAACGATCCTCTAAAGAGTGATAACTGATCAAGCTCAACCTACCGCCTTCTTTAAGTACCTCGGGAACTTGTTCCAAAAATTCCTTGAGCACCTCAATTTCTTGGTTCACCTCTATCCTGATAGCCTGATAGATTTGCGCCAATACCTTGTTCTCCTTCATTTTTGGCAAAAACCGTTTTAGTGCCTTTTTAAGGTCATCAGTTGTTTTAATAGGTTCTTCCGAACGAGCCTCAACTATAGTTTTGGCCATGGCGTTCGCATTTCGCAACTCACCATACTGAAAAAGAACCGACGATAAATCTTCTTGGGAATAGGCATTTACCACCTGATAGGCCGACAATTCGCTGTTTTTGTCCATCCGCATATCCAAGTCTGCATTGAACCGAATGGAAAAACCACGTTCGGCTTCATCGAACTGATGGGAGGAAACCCCAAAATCCGCCAAGATTCCATCAACTTTCCGAATGCCATAGAACTTTAAAAATTGTTTGAGGTAGCGAAAGTTTTGATTGATCAATTGAAACCTATCATCTTTCAACGCATTTTGCAGTGCATCTTCATCTTGATCAAAAGCGAACAACTTTCCGCCATCACCCAATCTTTTCAAAATTTCTTTAGAGTGTCCGCCGCCGCCAAAAGTGACATCCACGTACACACCATCTTCTTTTATATTCAACCCGTCCACTGACTCCTTCAACAACACCGGATTGTGATACGCACTACTCATCGTCATCAAAAATCTCCTCGGCCAAATCGGCATAATCTTTCTCCCCTTCCGCCAAGACCTTCTCGTACATATCCTTGTTCCATATCTCGATTTTATCAAAAACCGCATTTAGAACCACTTCTTTCTCTATTGCCGCAAACTCTACTAAATTTTTAGGAATCTGCAATCTACCGGAATCTCCGTCTATACCAACCTCTTTCATGCCCGCAACAAAATTTCGCACAAACGCATCGTACTTACGATTGATCTTGCTTTTTTTCATCACTTTTTGCATGAGCACATCAAATTCTGCCTTGGGGTATAATTCCAAGCACTGCTGAAAAACAGATCGCTTGATCACAAACCCATCTTTTAGAACAGGCAAAAGCTGATTCTTCAAAGAAATGGGCAACAACACCCTTCCTTTGGAGTCCGCTTTACAATCATGTTGTCCTATGATATGGGTCACTAGAAATCAATTGGTTAGTTAATACAACTCAAATATAGAGATTTTATTTCCACATTTCTCCACTTAATACCACTTTTGTTAATAAATTCTCCACTTTTAAGAGAAAAATGGCAAAACTAAAACAAAAAATCGCATGGGCGGATTGGACAAATTATGGAGGACGAACCAGCAGATTCGGAAAACTTATCCTAGATATGGTGAAATCCTAAAATCTTTGTGATATGAAATTCCTATATTTGCCGCTCTTACTACCAACTAACTATTGATGGAGGAGCATTTAATAGACGATGGCAAATACCGGTATATAGAAAAAGGAGAAGGTACTCCCATGATTATATTGCACGGTTTGATGGGAGGCCTGAGTAATTTCCAAGGGGTTTCCGAGTACTTCCCCTCCATGGGATACAAGGTGCTTATTCCCGAATTGCCCATTTACGACATGCCGCTTTTAAAGACCACCGTAAAAAACTTTGCTACTTTTTTAGAGGGCTTTATTGAACACAAAGGTCTAAAGGATGTTATCTTACTTGGCAACTCCTTAGGAGGACACATTGGACTGCTACATACAAAAATGTACCCCAAAATGGTAAAGGCATTGGTAATTACCGGAAGTTCCGGACTTTACGAAAGTGCCATGGGCGATGGTTACCCCAAGCGTGGTGACTATGAGTTCATTAAAAAAAAGGCCGAAGATGTATTTTATGATCCAAAAGTAGCTACCAAAGAAATCGTGGACGAGGTCTTTGCCACTGTAAACGATAGAATGAAATTGGTTAAGACTTTGGCCATCGCCAAGAGCGCGATTAGACATAATATGTCCAAGGATTTGCCGCACATGAACACCCCTACCTGCATTATTTGGGGGGAAAACGATACTGTAACACCCCCTAATGTTGCCAAAGAGTTCCACGAATTGTTGCCAGACTCAGATTTATATTGGATAGAAAAATGTGGGCATGCACCTATGATGGAACATCCCAACGAATTTAACCGCATTCTCGAGGCTTGGCTCAAAAAGCGTAACTTCTAAGCATGAAAATCACCTCGGCAGAATTTGTAATGAGCAACTCCAATGTTGCCAAGTGCCCCAATGAACCATTACCGGAATATGCTTTTATAGGCAGGTCCAACGTTGGCAAGTCTTCCTTGATCAACATGCTGATGGAACGTAAATCATTGGCCAAAACCTCTGGAAGGCCAGGAAAAACACAACTCATCAACCATTTTAAAATCAACAATAATTGGTTTTTGGTGGATTTGCCCGGATATGGATATGCAAGGGTATCCAAAAAGGATAAAAAAACCTTTCAAAAATACATTACCGAGTATTTTCAAAAGAGAAAACAACTAGTATGTGGTTTTGTATTGGTGGACATACGTCACGACCCACAACCTGTGGACCTAGAGTTTATGGAATGGCTTGGAGTAAATCAAATTCCCTTTGCAATAATCTTTACCAAAGCGGATAAGCTTAAACCCAATGTAATCGAGAAACAGGTGAATTCTTACCTTCAAAATTTATTGGATGGCATGTGGGAAGAAGCTCCTCCACATTTTACCACTTCATCCTCCAATAGAATGGGGCGAGAAGAGCTTTTGGATTTTATAGACGGTATTAACCAAGATTTTTTCCAAAACAACACTTAATATCTTATTCGCTCTCTAAATCAGCTAGAAAGAACACATTTTGCTGCCCACAGTAAACACTATTGCCATTTTCTTTACATCCATCAATTGATACAGGGGATTCGTCAATTCCTCCATAAATGAACTATCGTTTTTGATTTTCTTTATACAGAAAAAATATATCGATGGACCAACAAAAAAGTTCCATTTCTGGAGCTATGAAAAAAATCAATATAATCCACAAGGCTATGCTATTTGGCCCGATCATTACAGGGATTATCTTATACCAACTAGGAGAAAGTAAAGATCATGTTCCATACTTTGGCAGCGAATCCCCACTCATTGCAATTGTGGCAATATCCATTATTTGTATCCTATCCGGGGATGTTCTTTATAAAAAAAAGATATCCAAAACCATCACTGATCCAACTTTGAACAAAAAATTGCAAAGCTTTAAGACTGCTTATGCATTGCGCATCTCATTAATTAAAGGTCCTGCAATGGTACTCAGCTTATTTTACTACACAACCCTTAACTTAACATACCTTATAATAGCAGGGGTTCTTGTTTTATATATCATTGCTTTGGCTCCAACTAAAGATAAAATTGCCATGCATCTTAATTTACAAGGCAAAGACAAGGCGGATTTGTACAGAACACCTTAGAGTTGCATATGAATAGTATCCAACTTAGATTTAATCTGTTACTTATATGGAAAGAACATTCTTTTCCTAATTTCCTATTTAGGAAGAAAGCTGTCAACCCTGTCGAGATCATTTGGTGGTTTTGCATATCATGAAAAAATCAAAATCAATTCTATAAAGGTTTTAACCAAGAAAATCTTTTATAACTAAACAAGGATGGATTTAATTATGACACTTAGTGCCAAAAATGATGAATTTTGGTACTTTAGACACATCAAACCACACGCATGTTATCCAACGATATCCGATTCACCCCAGCAGGATTTATTAAAATAATGTCGTTTTTACACTTGGGCATTAGTGTAACCCCTATTGTACTGGGCGCACTTTTTTTCTTCAATACTGAGGATGCTATACTCGATATTTCCAGTACGAACGACCTCTTTTTGGCCATTGTTCCCTTGGGGGCTATTGGGAGCATCTTTTTTGGGGGCCTCGTTTTCAGGAAGATGACACGTAACTTGCCAAACAACATAGATCTGCGCACCAAACTGGCCAGGTTCCAAACTGCATCGATCATAAAATATGCCTTATTGGAAGGCGCTGCACTGCTCGGAATCGTAGTCTTTATCCACACTCAGAACCTGATCTATTTGATCATGGGGGTTTTGGTGGCTTTTTATCTGGCAATACTTCGTCCTACAAAACAAAAGATTGAAAACGCCCTTTCCCTTACCGGTGAAGAAAAAGCAAGATTTGATCGCGTAAACGAACCTTTGGACTAACCTCTTTTTTTCAGTTCCAGTTTTTCTGCAAAATAATCACAGAAATCTTTCATGGTGGCCGTCATTTTCTCATCTTGTGTGGCCTTAAAAAAAGTGTCCGCCATTGATACCAAAGTTTGATGAAAAAACACTTTCATCTCATCCACGGGCATATCTTTTGTCCAAAGGTCAATTTTTAAAGACTCTTGGTTTTTACTGTCCCAAACGGACAACAACATGGCTTTGGCCTCTTCCTCATTAATACCACCATCCTGCGCCGACCATTTCAACTCCTCGGGCACTCTGTTCTCGTCCAATCCTACCTTTAAGGTAATCTCCGAAGTATGTTCTACTGCCATTTATCTTTTTGGTTTGTAATTTGACTGTTTTAAAATTTCATCTGCGGGCATACCCAACAACTGTTTGAGCTCCGTGCCGGTCTTTTCCATATAAGCTCTAACTATTTGCCATCCCATATACCTTCCCAATCTTGGAGGCGACTCATTATCCAGTTCCAATCCAAACTTGGAAAAGGGAGCAGGGTCCAAGAATTTTCTATCCAAACCTGCATCTGTACTGTACAATAGTTCGCGCTCCACAAAATACTTCCACATTTGTTCCTCGTTTGCCAAGGCCCATTCCATTTCTTCATCCGAATACCCGATCTTTTGGGCATCTGTTGCGGCAGGGATAAGTTTATCCTTAATATATAACTCCTTCCCGTAATAGACCATACGGGAAAGTAACGTTCTATTTCGAGGGTAAGTGAGCACTTTTTTGGAAAAAGCACTGGCAACATCCGATACTAAAAATTTCTTATCCAAATTTGTAGCAATATACCGTTGCAATCCTTCATAAAAATGATGATTCTCCCCCAAATAGTTGTCCAATCCAATTAGCAACAAAGTATCGGTCAAAATAATCCGATTGTCGTATCTCACATCCGAGGTCAAGGTAACCACATGAGGCACTTGAGCTCCTGGAAAATAATATTTGATGTGTTTGAAAAGAGATTCCAAACCCTCTGATTCCTGATCAAAATCGCCAAAAGCTTTCGCAACTTCCTCCGACAATTCCACTTGAAGTGTATCCGTAAGCTTGGCCACCCAAATACTGTCCGAAAATTGCTCTGGGAACAAATAAGGGTATTTTGTTTTTAATTGAGGAATATCGTTTGCGGATGCATTGGCGAATTCTTGATCGAACCTCGAAATTTTTAGGTCAACAGTAATCTTCGCAATTTCTTCCTCGGTCTTGTCCGTTTCACCACAGGCCGAAAACAGCAGAACCGTCAACAAAGCAAAACTTTTAAAAATCGGATTCCCAAAGTATTTCAACAAGCACTTCATTTTTAAGGGCACAGGGTTTAAATTTACAGGGCACAAAGGTAATTTATTGAATCTAAATAGTAAGACATGCAAACAGAAAAGGTGATCGACCACATTGTTAACTGGCTAAAACAATATGCTGTAAATGCAAAATGTAAAGGTTTTGTAATTGGGATTTCCGGTGGAATTGATTCCGCAGTGACCTCAACACTATGTGCAAAAACAGATTTGGACCTTTTGTGCTTAGAGATGCCAATCCACCAAGGTAAAAACCAAGTGACCCGTGCAGATAGACATATTGATTGGTTAATGGAAAAATTCCCAAAGGTTTCACGACAAGCGGTTGATCTTACACCTGTGTTCGATAGCCTTGTGGATTCCTTTCCAAAAGTGGAAAACGAAGAAGAGCGATTTATGTCACTGGCCAATACGCGCGCGCGCCTACGCATGACCTCTTTATACTATTTTGCTGCTCTTGAGGGCTATCTTGTGGCCGGTACCGGAAACAAGGTCGAGGATTTCGGTATTGGGTTTTACACAAAATATGGAGATGGTGGTGTTGACCTAAGCCCAATTGCCGACCTATTGAAAACAGAAGTTTATGAAATTGGAAGGACTCTTGGTGTAAATCAAGATATTATGGATGCCGCTCCTACCGATGGGCTTTGGGGAGACAGCAGAACGGATGAGGACCAGATCGGGGCGTCTTACCCAGAATTGGAATGGGCAATGGAAATGGACAATAAAGGAAAAAAAGCAGATGATTTTTCGGGAAGAGAAAAAGAAGTTTTTTTAATCTTTAAAAAATTCAATACAGCCAATAAACACAAGATGATTCCTATCCCAATATGTGAAATTCCGATTAGCTTAAAGTAGCACTTCACCTAAAAAACCCCAGTTTAAAACGAAAAAAACCATAGAAAAACTATGGTTTTAAGAAAAAAATTACAGTTTTACATGAATTAATTGTTATCTTGCCTGCTATTAATTGTAGGTATTTAGCCACTAACCATTCTTTTAATTAAACCTAACAAAATGATAAAAGTATTGATAGCCGATAACCATCCTGTTGTAAGGCTTGGTATCAAAAAGGTACTTGAATCCAGTGCTGATATTGAAATTATTGCTGATGTTTCAACTACCGAGGAGCTTTTTAATACATTGAAAAACCTAACCCCCGATGTAGTGATTTTGGAAATGGACATTCCCGAAATCAATGGAATAGCTACCCTTAGAAAAATGAAAATGGAGTTCCCCAACATTAAAACCTTAATGTACAGTGGACAATCCGAAGACGTTTATGCACTAAGTACCATTCGGGCCGGAGCTTTTGGTTACCTTTCCAAAACCGCCGACTTGGATTACATTGTATCTGCCGTAAAAAAAGTAAGCGAAGGCAATATGTTCATTACGAACGAACTTGCACAACGTCTTGCTTTTGACGAGAGCACCCAAAAACCTCGTAGATTCTTCAGAAAACTATCCTCGAGAGAAGTAGAAGTGCTTAAATTATTGGCCAGTGGAAAAAGAAACAAGGAGGTTGCAGAAGGCCTCAACTTGAACGAAAAAACAGTAAGTACTTACAAAGCAAGATTGATGAAGAAACTGAATGTGGACAATTTGGTGGACTTGCTGCAACAGGCTAAAGCCCTGGAATTATATTAGGAATACCCAACCAAACCAACTATTGTGGTAAATCCCTTTCAATCTTGTATTGGAAGGGATTTAATATTTTAGGAAAGAACGCGATTCAGTTTAGCATTCAATAACTTATTGAGCTGAAGATAGTTCACGATCTCTTCCAAAACCTCGGTATTATCCCCCTGATTGTCTTGGGTTTTCTCCTGTAGTTTTTGAATTCGGTTTTTTATCAGGTTGCAACGTAACGTTAAAATGGTCTCGCCAACAAGTTGGGCAACACCAATGCTCTTTCCTTTCGGATAAATATCTCTCCGCTCCCAATCATGCAACACATACTGCTCCTCTTCCATTAAAATAGAGGAAACTTGGGAAACAGTTTCCTGATCCAACTCGGATAAAAACGTACTTACCGAGAAATCGGCATTCCCATTCAACTTTTCAATCAACTTGTAATAAATGGTTTTAAACTGCTCGTTGGTCAGCTCAATCTCATCATCCTGAAGGTCCAAAAATACTTTTTCGTACACCTTGGCCTCCACAACTTCTGGTTCGAGCACAAGTTCACCATCTTCATTTTCTTTGAGCACTAAATCCTCAAATTCTTGCTTTTGGTTTCCATACAACAACAATACCTCGATTATTTTGCGTTCCAGCTCATACTGTACATCCACCTTCTCCACCACCCTATCAGTTTTAACAACTTCAAAGGCTTTCTGTTCCTGCTTTACTTTTTTGGCAGTATCGGTTTGCAGCTTTTTATCGATCTGAGCTAAAGTATTGTAGAGCACATCTTCGGAAACCTGCATAATTTTTGCGCATTCCTGCACATAAATCTCTTGACGGATGCGATCGGGTATCTTACTAATGCTATTAACAATATCCCTAACAGTATCTGCACGTTTTATGGGATCGTTTGCTGCTTCTTCCGCAAGCAAGGAGGTCTTGAACTGTATAAAATCCTTGGCATTCTCGTTCAAGTAGAGTACCAAATCCTCATAAGTATTGTTCTTGGCAAAACTATCGGGATCCTCCCCTTCTGGAAAAGTACAGATTTTAACGTTCATGCCCTGTTCCAAAATCAGGTCGATTCCACGAAGCGACGCACGTAGTCCTGCCGCATCACCATCGAAAAGGACCGTGATATTCTTGGTAAGCCTATTAATGAGTCGAATCTGTTCTGGAGTAAGAGCAGTTCCGCTGGAGGAGACCACATTCTCCACACCTCTTTGATACATCTGGATTACATCCGTGTACCCTTCTACCAAAAAACAGTTGTCCTCTTTGGCAATGGCCTGTTTGGCATAATAAATCCCGTAGAGCACCTTGCTCTTGTGATAGATCTCACTTTCTGGGGAATTCAGATATTTAGCCGCCTTTTTATCGTTGGTAAGTATCCGGCCGCCAAAGCCCAAAACCCGGCCACTCATAGAATGGATCGGGAACATTACCCTACCTTTAAACCTATCGAATGTTCGGTTGTCGGCACCAGATTGTTCCTTTACAATGGTTAAACCTGTTTTTTCGAGAAATTCTAATTTGTACCCCTCGCCCAATGCAGTTTTGGTAAATGCTTCCCATTCGTCCAAACTATAACCAAGACCAAACTTTTTAATCGTCTCATTGGTAAAGCCCCGCTCTTTAAAATAGGTTAGACCAATGGCTTTTCCAGGCTCGGAATCCCAGAGGGTTTTTGTGAAATACTTTTGGGCATACTCAGAAACCAAATACATACTCTCGCGCTCGTTGGCCTGCTCTTTCTGCTCATCGGTCTGCTCAGTTTCTTCTACCTCAATGTTATATTTTTTTGCCAAATATTTTATGGCCTCAGGATAGGTAAAATGCTCGTGCTCCATTAAAAATGCCACAACATTGCCACCTTTTCCACTACTAAAATCCTTCCATATCTGTTTTACGGGAGATACCATAAAACTTGGGGTACGCTCATCCGTAAAAGGGCTCAACCCCTTAAAGTTGGAACCTGATTTCTTCAACTGCACAAAATCACCGATTACCTCCTCCAATCGGGCGGTTTCATATACTTGGTCTATGGTAGTTTTTGATATCAAGACGTTCTATTAGAAATAGCTGTTAAAGGTAATAAAAACAATATTTTCCATATTTCGAAATTCGATTCCCTATTTAAGATTTAGTATATTAGAAGCAAATTCTTACAAATCTGAATTTTCAATACGAAATAGTATTGGAATAAAAATATAGAGGTTTATGGCTCAGAAAAAATCACAATATTTATGGATACTGGCCAGTTGGCTATTTCTTTACGCCCATATTGCAAATGGACAAATGGCAGAAAAAGCCAAGCCAGTGATCGAGAACGGCGAAGCACAAGTTGTACTAGCTTTTTCGGATCCTAGCAAATGGATTCGCCATGATTTATGGGTGGAAACCAACTTTGATTCCGATGGAGACGGGAAATTGGACCGAATGCATGTAGATGTTACCCGACCCGAACAAACCGAGACCGAAGGTTTACAATTGCCCATAATATACGAATCGAGCCCTTACTACGCAGGAACCGCTGGGATGGACAAAGGTATTTTCTGGGATGTGCAGCACGAACTTGGCGAACCTGGAAAGCCAAGAAAGCACCCCAACGTTACGCGAGTGGGCGAACGTCCGATCATATCCAATTCCCAAGTACAAACATGGGTCCCTAGAGGTTACATTGTGGTTCACTCGTCTTCCCCAGGCACAGGGTTTTCTGATGGCGCACCTACCGTT
>JAAEZN010000160.1 GCA_018222835.1 Algicola sp.
CAATTGAGAAGGTTGTTTGACCATTTACCGGAATGTCCATGGTTAAAAAGCCAACATAACTAACGGTAAGAGTGGCGTTGGAAGGCACCTCATCCAATATAAAGTTTCCGTCAAAATCCGTGTTGGTACCATTGGTGGTCCCCGCCACTATGACTGAGGCACCAGGCAAAGGCATCCCATCGTCCTGGGAGGTAACTGTACCTCTTATCTGTTCCTGGGCCAATAGCCCTAAAGGAACACATATCATTATCAAAAATAATAGCTTTAGTTTCATAATTGAGTTATATTTAGTTAATATTAAGTTGGTTTACTTCTAACAAATCAAGCACAAAATCCTGATTTAACGTCTCTATCGAAAGTGTCTCGAAAGGAGTATTTGGAAAGAATATTTCTGTCATGACCGTAGAGCCTTCATCAAAAAACAATTCAATGGATGTCTTATCCAAAAGGATAGTCCCGGATAGATTATCATTGCCAGAAATTCGTTTCGCAAGACTTTTCTTATTTGAGAAAGTATCTGAAAATCCTGTTCTACCGGATTTATTACGATCAATGAAAAAATTATTATCGGTGCCGTTATATCCAAAGGACAATTCGTCCCCTTCCTTATTATAGAGCTTAAACCTAAAACTATGACTCCTTATATCATCAATATTGAAGCTGATTGCTGCCCTTGAAAGGTCTATCTTTTCTGAGCTGATAAGAGCCTGTTCCCCATCTACGGTAATATTTTCTTTCTTATACTTGGCTCCTTTATAGGCATCAATCTCATCAACAGGGTCAAAAGCCAATCTATAGGAATCTGTATCCTTAATCAATTTTATCTCTCTTGCAACTGTCATGGCACTGCGCCAAGTTTCTGTAGGAACTTCATTGGCATATTCCCAATTAGACATCCATCCCATGTAAAATTTACCTCCATCCTTGGAGGTCAAATTGGAAAACGTGACCCCGGCATAGTTGTCCTTACCAAAATCTATCCAATAGTCATGATTATTTTCCAAGGCCGTTGAAAAATTCTTGTCCATAGTAAAGTTTGTGCCATCAAAATCCCCGATGAAATATTGGGTAGCACTACCTCCATTGGGGCCTCCTGGATTTACGCTAACATAGAGCACCCATTTAACCTCATCGGTCCCCTTCACTGGAATCGGGAAAAGATCAGGACATTCCCAAACCCCACCATGGGTTCCGATTTCCTTATTAAAGTCCCCGCCAAAATCAGATAACAGCTCCCAACTTTTAAGATCTTTGGAACCATAAAACATAACTTTGTCATGCGCCGCCAAGACCATGATCCATTTTTTGTGCTCTTTGTTCCAGGATACCTTTGGGTCCCTAAAATCCCTTATACCTGGATTTTTGATTACCGGATTACCCGAGTATTTGGTCCAAGTAAGCCCCTCATCCAACGAATAGGCAATGGCCTGTGACTCTACATCAATTCCTTCTGCCTTTTCAATTTCCATATTATGGTAGGTAAACATCGCAATGATGGGAACTTGTCCTTCTGCCCCAAAACCAGATGTATTATCCAGGTCCACCACGGCACTCCCGGAGAAAATGTAGCCCATATCATCTGGATATAGTGCAATGGGTTGTTCCTTCCATTCTACCATGTCGGTACTTATAGCATGCCCCCAATGCATGGGCCCCCACTTATTCCCATCAGGATAATGCTGATAATATAAGTGGTAATATCCATTGTAATGGAACATCCCGTTGGGATCATTCATCCAGCCCACCTTAGGGGTAAAATGATAATTAGGGCGATACAGGATCTCTTCTGAGGCCAAAGTATTCTCTTTTTCAACCTTAAGATCCTCCGTTCCATTGTGTTCCTTCTCTTTACAGGCCATGATTATACACAGACTGGCAAGGGCAATAACAAAGTTTGATTTAATTGTTTTCATAATCACACGTTTTATGTTTATTGTTTTACCTATTTGCTCCCGTTAATTATAGTTTTCCCTTTTACATCAGACATCTTTGATCTGCTTAGGGTCTTACTCAAGTCTTCCAAACTAACCCCTTTGGTTTCGGGCATGACCCAGGCCACAAAAAGCAACTGCAGTACCATCATGAAGGCAAAGAAGGCAAAAACCATCCCAGCCCCAATGGAAGAAAACAAAACAGGTATCAAAGAGGGTATGGCGGCCGCTAAGACCCAATGCACCGAACAGCCAAATGACTGCCCGGAACCACGTAAATGATTGGGAAATATTTCCGAAATAAAAACCCAGATTACCGTGCCC
>JAAEZN010000078.1 GCA_018222835.1 Algicola sp.
GCATAGTCCTCCATGAGTTTCCTTGTGTACTCCCTTAGCAGGTTTGGGTCATTTCCAATCGCTTTCAGTTCCCTTTGGTTTGGGCTGACCACTATGGAATAGAATTTTGGGTCTTTCTGCCTCAGTTTGGCCGTATTGGCATCGATTTCCTCGATGACCGTTTGAGGGCTTACGCTGTCGTTTTCTTGGTCAAAGAATTCCTCCCTAAGTTCGGGCGACCTGTCCTCGTTTTCCTTTTCCAGATAGTCCACATAGTTCCCTACACTGGAATTATAGGTACTGCCCATTTTCTGTGCTGAGATGGTAAGGTACATGGGCGTTATTTTAATTGATATTTCAAGCTTTTAAAATCCCCGATTTCCATATTGATTTTCAGATATGGCTTTCCCATCATCGGCTCAACCTTCTCTACATTATCGATGATTCCATTGCAACGTTTTTTATAGCTTTCAAATTCTTTGAGTATTCTCTCGTGCTCTGTTTTCGGAACGGTGTTCCTAGTCTCCAAAAAATCCATTCTCTCTTCCTGTATCTGGACGGGTTCCCGTATTGGTTTCTTTCCATCCTTTACATAGGCCTCGTAAAGTATCAGCACCATTTCATAGGTGGGCCTGATACTGGTCTTTTCCATGTTCTTGATAATGGCGATGAGCCTATCGATTTTTTTCATCATCTGACGCTCCAATTTTTTGATACTGTCAAGAATGATCTTTGTTCCCTCTCCAAAAGGGTCAAGGTTGTTTTCCTTGAAGTATTGTATCATTCCATCCAACACCTCACTATGGGACTTGTTGAACTTCTTTGAATAACTGCGAAAGCGTGTGGCCGTTTCTTTCTTTACCGTAATGTTGGAATAACCACCTGTCCCTTTCTTTGTTCTGCCAATTGTTGATTGCTTTTCCATGGGTGCGATTTTGTTTTTTAGTGAAATTGCGTCAATTTTTTCGTCAAAAATTTCCAGTGTTTATTGGGCTTCCCAAAGGATTTACTGTAGATTTCGGAAAAGTCTACTGTAAACCCTGATTTTGCACAGAATTCCAAAATCAATTCAATTAACTGGTTTTCAACTTGTTGAAGACCCGAAAACAACCGTGATGGCGCAATTTGCGCATCACCCTCTTGCTATTCATTTGTCCCGCGAGCGGGACCGAATAAATACAGCTTGATTGAAAATCAGCTGCCACATAAATATTCTTTGGTTTGTACGGACTTTTGGAAAGTCAAATCAAATAATCAATGCCGTACTATTTGTGTTCCAAGACACTTTATAAATATATTCAATTTTATTCATTTTCTTGTTGTCCAACAACCAAGGTAGATTTTACATATGAATGAGGCTTGGTATCCTCTTTGACAGAAATGGGAACATAACGGAAAAGACAATTATAATACGGAAGCTTTGTTCTCCTAATCTAATTTAGTCTCGGTAATAACTTTTGTCTTGGAAAGAGAATCATGAAATTTATATCCTTTTCTTTCAAAGAAAAAGGATATTGGATCAAATGGGAATAACCTAATTAATGTCCTAATAAAAATCTGTTTGCCATTCGGCTTATGACCATATAAATCAACAACCTTTGTGTTTGTAATCATTTTTCCAAAAGTTTTTTGAATCCTGGTCTCCATAAGGACATAATATCCTAAGTAAAAAAACAAGCTAAGACGGAAAATCAATCTAAACTTATTCTCCATCATATCTCCAAGAAAAATTGCCGACAAAGAAACAATCGAAAAAATAATCAATGTGTCAATCAAAAAGTTGATAAATCGTTTCGTTTTTGAGGCGGTGTAGACATCGACTCTTTCCAATTCGACTTTATTTGTCATTAATTCGGACTTTATTCGCTGAAAATATTCTTCATTGATGTTCCGCAATTCAATTTCTTTTTCAGCGGCTTCAACAGCTAGTGATTGGTAGTTTTCGCGTTCACTAGTCATTATCTTAATCAACTCATCATCTGTACGTTCAGACATTACTCTTGCAAATTCGTTTTCCATATTAGGCTTTTATATAACCGCGTTTAGATTAAATTAGGGACAGTTACCCACACACTTACCATTATTGTCCAAGACAATCTTCTTATCATTTTTAAAAGCGTAAATAGGTTCTCCTTTCTTTTGGAGATCAGTTGAAAGTGCATCATAATAGTACGGAATAATCAATTTTCCCTTTTTATTTATGGCCCCAACCAAACCATCTTTTGTTACCTTACTGAGAACCCCGTTTAAATATGATATTTCATCATAACTGTTTTTGACCTGTGACTTTCTGCCAGTTTCATATATAAAGATTGAACTTAATCCTGTTGACTCTAAGACACAATAATCATCGCTTACATCGGTTCGAATAGTTCGATATTTTGGAGATTGAATCTCTTCACCACTTTTGGCAATCAATCCTAAAAGTCCCTCGTTTGTTGTTACTAAAATTGAAGACGACAACGATCTATTCTCTATTTTGTCATACATTTTAGAAGCTTCATAGCCACTCTTCCCATCCAACAAAGTAACCTTTCCCTTCTTGTCCCCTATAACAATTCCTTTTCCAATAGAATAAATTCTAGTATAGATAAATGGGGTTATTTCTTCCTGTTTATAGTTGAGCAACCCGTAATTACCATCTCTCATTGCAACGATGTCAAATGTGTCCCTGCCTATCTCCATAGAGTTGGATATTTTAGCATACTTGTTTGAATAAGTAATCTTTCCACCAATTCCGTTTAAGAAAAAGAACATCCCATCTTCCTTTACCATTACACCGAGATAATGACGTTTCATGTACTCATATTTCGGCGCAACAATATACTTTCCATTTTTATCGACCAACCCCCAGAGACCATTTTCTTTTACTGCGGCATATTCCTCCAATACATAGTTTACTTCTTCAAAATCAGTTTCGTTTTCTAATATAAAATTTGAATCAACAGTACGGGTCATATTTCCACCAAAATAGGTCTTTGCAACTTTCCATGTTTTCTCCTCACAACTGAATGGGGTATTTGAAAGTTCAATATCAATCCCATAATCCAAAATGATATCTGAATAATAGTCACCGTTTAATTTAGATTTACCGTGAGCATGTGATCTTATCATCACCTTTTGACCTACATAACTGAAACGTACTTTATGAAAAAATTTAGTTTTTTCTGGAAATACAATGTTCGCTTTAATAATCTTGACAAAATTCTCGTAGAGACATTTTTCCTGAGTATTTAATTCTGTAACTAATTTAGTTGTAAACATCTCTTGGCCATATCCATGGAATATTGATAATGACAATAACATAATGGTCTTAATAAAATACTTCATAAGCTTAGTTATTATGAGCCTGCCCAATAGCTCAACATATCACATCAAAAGAATAGGGCATATCAATCCAATGGTATAGTTTATAAATCTTTAAAATGTAATGTTATTCTCCTTTTTTCAACGTTTTATGTAAAAAGAAAGTATATATGAGTAAAAAATGTACACTAAAAACCGTTTTATGGCCAAACCTTCAAAAATTAAAACACCTTTATTATTTTTAAATTCATTTTGATTTCAATTGGAATCAAACGGAAGAAAACATTTGTCTGAAAAATGTTGGCTTTTTTTGCTAACTTGAAGTAAATGTGAATGTATTACAGTCGTCAATTTAACACTAAGCAGAAATTTTTATTACTTCCCGGTTGTTTGCTTATCATTTTGTAGTTCCATTTGGCCGATAAGGTTCTGCATATCCTCTCCTATTTTATGTTCCAATACCTTTGCATAAATCTGGGTTGTGGACAGTTTGGTATGGCCGAGCAGTTTGGAGACTGTTTCTATCGGGACTCCATTAGATAGGGTTACCGTTGTTGCAAAAGTGTGCCTTGCCGTATGGAATGTGACCCTTTTATGGATTCCACAGGCTTTACTGATCTCCTTCAAATAAAAATTCACTTTCTGGTTGCTGAAAACAGGTAAAAGGATATTGTTGATTTTCCTTTCAGAAGATCCTTCATATTTCTTGATGATATCCCTTGCCTGAGGTAGCAATGGTATTTTGAGTCTTTCATCGGTCTTCGTCCTTGTGGTAAACAACCAATCATTGCCGTCTATTCCTTTGATAACATTGTCGGGACTAAGTGCTTTTACATCTATATAGGATAGGCCTGTATAGCAGGAGAACAGGAATACATCCTTTGTCTTTTCAACGCCTTGTTTTGTAAAACTGGTTTCTTCTATGACTCCAAGTTCCCTTTTTGTCAAATGCTCCCTTTGGGCTTTGACAAAATGCAGTTTATAGTTCTCAAAGGGATCCTTTGATACCCATTCCATTCTTACCGCCAACCTTGACATTTTCTTTAGGCGTTCCATGTGCTTCATAGCCCCATTATTGGTACACTTGGTTCTTGTCGATGGCCTGTACTTTCTTAGATACTGTTCAAAGTCGGATATAAAACGGTAATTCAATTTCTTGAGCTTAATATCCTCCACACCATATTCCTCCTTTAAAAAGAGATTTATGCACCGTTCGGTAATATGGTAGTTCTTTCTGGTTCCGGGGCGCAATGAGGTGTGCATGGTTCCATTGTGGTAGGCAATCAATTGTTTCAAAGTTTTGCCTCCATCATCTTCCCCAAAGAACCTTGCTTTTATGGCTAAAGGAGTTATTACCTTCTCTTCCACCATCAATAGCCTATGGGCCTCATGTAGACCTGTATAAATATGGTCCAGATACTTGTTAAGGGAAATCACATAACTGGAAAATCCCTTGCCCCTTTTACGGCTATTATCCCATAAATTAGATTTGATTTCCCTATTTATACTAAAATCGGTGCGCTCACCGTCGATGGTGATCCTACAATAGACAATCCGGTTCTCGGATTGCACCTTGTGCTTTCTTGTAAAGAAATTGATTGTTAAACGATTGTTTTTCTGCATGTTGTAACCTTTTAGAGTGTGAATACTGTGAAAGTCAAAACACAAGAAAAATGGTTCTAAAAGTCATTTAAAGTTACAACAAGAACTGTAAGTGTTTGCTCCCGATGGGAACACGCTTGATACGATTTTAAATGGTTTTAAATGAATTCAAACGACATGCCTAAAAACACAAAACACTGAAAATCATAAGATTAACAGTGTTTTGATTTTACTTAAATAAGTTAAGTCGGGGTGGCAGGATTCGAACCTGCGACCTCCTGCTCCCAAAGCAGGCGCGATAACCGGGCTACGCTACACCCCGAGGTATTTGGAAAAAGCGGAGAGACCGGGACTCGAACCCGGGCAGCACTTACGCGCTGACAGATTAGCAATCTGCTCCGTTACCACTCCGGCACCTCTCCTATTTTTATGAACATGCATTTTAAAAATGCGGATGCAAATGTACCTTTTCAGATACAAGATCGCAACTATTTTTTCATTTTTTTATCGCAACTTTTATCATCCCCCTGCTATTCAGGATATTCCACCCTTAAATGATAAATATTTGTGAGCTTCTGTTTAAGTACTTTCTTCACCATTTCGATTTCCTTAAGGGTAATATCTGCATTTAAAAACTGATCTGCCTGCATCTGGCCTTTCACAATTTTCTCAACAAACTCATCGATTATTGTAAAAGTTGGATTTTTAAGGCTTTTGGAAGCCGCCTCTACCGCATCCGACATCATTAAAATAGCTGTTTCCTTTGAGAAAGGTACAGGCCCGGGGTACGTAAAGTTTTCTGGGTCCGCTCCTTTATCCAGTTCTTGTTGCTTTTTAAAGAAATAGTACACCAATGTGGTTCCATGGTGGGTCCGTATAAAGTCTATTACCCGATCAGGAACATTATTTTTCCTTGCAATCTCGATGCCATGGATTACATGATCTATAATAATCTTAGCACTTTCCTTTGGCGGCAAATCATCATGCGGGTTTACATTGGTAATCTGATTCTCGGTAAAGTAGGTAGGGTTTTCCATCTTACCAATATCATGGTACAATGCTCCTACCCTAACCAACATTGCATTTGCTCCGATCTCGTTTGCGGCAGCTTCTGCCAAGTTGGCCACTTGTAAAGAATGGTGGAACGTACCCGGTGCTTTATCCGATAATTCTTTGAGCAATTTGGAGTTAGTATCGGAAAGTTCCAATAACGACACATCCGATACAAGGCCAAATAGCTTTTCGAACATATAGATAAGTGGCTGCGCAAAAAGGGTCAAAAGACCATTCAAAACAAAAACCCCGAACAAAACCCATTCAATATTCTCCAAATTCCCTTCATGAATGGCATGAAAAGCAAAATAACCAACAATATAAATCAAGGTGATTTGACCTACGGATATGAAAAGGTTCGCTCTTTTGTACAACTCCGATACGGTTAAAATGGTAACTATCCCTGCAATTATCTGTAAAAAGATGTATTCAAAACTGTTGGGCACTACAAAACCAAGAATAAGAACCGTAAGCACATGTACAAACAACCCCAACCTTGCGTCAAAAAAATTCTTTAATATTAATGGCAAGATACAGAGGGGCACCATGTACACATAATTTTCATAATGCTTTACCATCAAAGTGGTGGCAATTACCATCAACAAAATATTGAAGAAAATAAAGGTGACTTTGTTGTTGTTGAGAAAAATATCCCCTCTGTACCGTTTTAAGAACAAGAAGAGCATAATTAGCACCAAGGCCACTAAAATCGTGTACCCCAATAATATAAAATAATAGTTGTTCCCCATCCAAAGTTCGGACTCATACTCATCTCTAAGGGAATTCAATACTTTAAAGTCATCATTTTCTACTATTTCTCCTTTGGATATAATCAGTTTTCCTTGGTCCACTTCGCCCCGGGTATATGAAATTTTAGAGAGTTCATCGTTCAAGGCACTCTCGGTTAAAACATCATCATAGAACAGGTTGGCCTTTAAGCTATTTCTTATAATTCCCAACAAACGATCGGCCCTGAACACATTGGTTTGGGCCAAATATTCGGAAACTTCTTTTTTGGCAAGTTCAAGACTCAAATAATCGCTTGGGGAAATCGGTTGTGCTTCATTGTTTTTAACTACAACGGTGGACCTTGACTGTGGAATATTTTGAAAAATTCCGTGAGCATACACTCTATCTATAACATCTTCAGATAGATTTCTTAGTGATTGCCGCTGGGAAGAAGTAAATATTTCAGATTGAAACAAAATGCTCAACTCATTCATGAGCTCAGCTTTTACATCCGAAACAATAACGGCATTGTAAGTGTAATAATCCGTTTTAGTGGTCCGGATAGCAGATTGCTCCTCCTCTATCTCTTCTTGTGTCTTCTGTATGGAAAAATCAATAGGGGCGTATAAATTCTCATATTGCCAAGGCTTGCCCCTCTGGAATTCGTATTTGAACTTTCCTCCTTTTGGAAAAAAAAACACGATCAAGGCCACCGAGACCACGTATAGGAAATACTTATAGACCAGCGATTGATGTTTATATACATTATCCAAAGTTTTTCCCATTCCTGTAATCTCTTAGCTTCAAAAATAGAAAATATATATCTAAGAAGTCCGTTGACCGAACTCCGCATCGGTTTGCATTTAAATTTAGTATTTTCGCAGGAGTAAAAATGCACATATGAGAAAAGTTGTAATCGTTTCCGCTGCCAGAACTCCAATAGGTAGTTTTATGGGAGCTCTATCCAGTGTTCCGGCCCCTAAATTAGGCGCAGTTGCCATTAAGGGTGCCTTGGACAAAATTGGCCTTAAACCAGAACTTGTTGAGGAAGTTTTGATGGGCAATGTGGTACAAGCAGGTACTGGACAGGCACCTGCTAGGCAAGCTGCTATTTTTGCCGGAATCCCCAATACAGTTCCCTGTACAACCGTTAATAAAGTTTGTTCTTCCGGTATGAAAACCATTATGCAGGGAGCACAATCCATTGCTCTGGGCGAAAACTCCATTGTTGTTGCCGGAGGTATGGAAAACATGAGTATGATTCCGCACTACGTAAATATGAGGCAAGGTACCAAATTTGGTCCGGCTACTTTGGTAGATGGTATGCAGAAAGATGGTCTTGTAGATGCTTATGATCAAAATGCCATGGGTGTTTGTGCCGATGCATGTGCAACAGAATACAAATTCAGCAGAGAAGATCAAGATGCTTTTGCCATACAATCCTACAAGCGCTCTGCCCAAGCTTGGAAAGCAGGGAAATTTGATAACGAAGTTGTTCCGGTAGAAGTTCCCCAACGTAGGGGCGAGCCAATTGTAGTAAGCGAAGATGAGGAGTTTAAGAATATAAAACTTGAAAAAGTGCCCGCTTTGCGACCAGCATTCTCTAAAGATGGTACGGTAACCGCTGCAAATGCTTCCACTATAAACGATGGTGCCGCAGCTGTAGTTCTAATGAGCGAAGAAAAGGCCCAGGAACTGGGATTGACCCCATTGGCGACAATAAAAGGATATGCTGATGCCGCCCACGAACCTGAATGGTTTACCACGGCACCTGCCAAAGCATTACCAAAAGCACTAGATCGTGCAGGCGTTTCCATAAAAGACATTGATTATTTTGAGTTTAATGAAGCATTTTCCGTGGTTGGATTGGCCAACATGAAGATTCTTGGACTAAACGATTCCAATGTAAACGTAAATGGCGGTGCAGTATCCCTAGGGCACCCACTTGGATGCTCCGGTGCTCGAATCACGATTACCTTATTGAATATTTTGGAACAAAATAACGCCAAACTTGGAGCTGCGGCCATCTGCAATGGTGGTGGTGGTGCCTCTTCGATTGTTTTGGAAAGAAATTAGTGATTCAAGCCGTACAGTAAATGCAATATGGAATTTGTCCTCTAAGTATTGTTCCCATTAGAACAAACCCGGACGATTGTGCCGAAATGACTTCCCAATTATTATACGGGGAGCACTTCAAAGTGTTGGAGAAAAGAAAAAAATGGAGCAGGATTCGTACAGCTTATGACAATTTTGAAGGTTGGATACCCAACAATCAACTTACATTTATTTCTGAGCAGGTTTATGAGGGGATACAGGCATTGGAACCACAAAAAATATGCTCCGATGTTATATCCCATATTTGTACGGAGAATGGAATGCTACTACCTATCCTTATGGGCTCTATGATCAATTCTCCTGAATTGCTGAACCACACTTTTGAAGGAAGCATCCATACAGGAAAAACTCCAAAAGAAAGTTTGGTAGATACGGCCATTTTATACTTGAAAGCCCCATTTTTATCTGGCGGCAAAACTCCTTTTGGGATTGATTGTGCCGGTTTTACACAAATGGTATATAAAATCAATGGGCATTCACTGGCAAGAACTGCCGAAGGTCAATCCAAGCAAGGAGAAGCCTTAAGTTTTATAGAAGAAAGTGAGCCTGGAGACCTTGCTTTTTTTGATAATAATGAGGGTACCATTGATCATGTTGGCATAATATTGAAGGATAATTATATTATTCATGTCAATGGCCATGTACGCATAGATCGGATTGATCATACGGGTATCTTTAATTCCGAAGAGAAACTATACACCCACCAATTAAGGGTCATTAAAAAAGTGATATAAAAAAAGCCCCGTTTTAGCGGGGCTCTTTTTTTTATAGAAGAATTGCGATTATTCTCCCAAAAGCTTTTTGATTCTCATGTAGTTATCGTTATCACCCAAAGCTCCGTAAATATTCTTCAACTGTGTAAGAATACTTTCGTTGTCAGGGTTGGATTGTAACGCATCCTCTAAGACTTTGGCACCTTCCTTAAAAAGACGGTCCTTTTCATCTTTAAGCTCATCGTACTTGGCTATGTCTGCTTTAGAAGTACCCAAAGCATTCATTTGATCAATAAGACCGTTACCTTCGTTCACATAAGTAGTAGAAAGGTTTAATAACGCATTGATGTAACCAGGATCTATGGCCAAAGTCTTTTTGTAAGCATCTCTAGCATCTTCTAAGTTACCTTGCTCCATATTTATTACACCAATATTGTAAAGCAAATCTGGATTATCGGGAGCCATTGCTGAAGCTTGGCCCATTAGTTCCTTAAATTTATCTTTTTGCCCCATAGCATAGTATAGGTTGGCTTCTCCAAGAACTAGGTTTACATCATCTGGATTTTCAGATCTAGCATCTGCATAGGCTTCCACAGCCTTTTCATTGTTACCCATTTGCTGATAGATCAAGGCAATATTCTTTACGATCTCCGGCTTTTTGGACGGGCTTACCTCTTCTTTAGGATCTTTGTGCGTTCCAGCTTTCACATATAGGTCACGAGTGGCCTTATCCATAGTCTCGGTTTCTCCAGACTCTACGTTTACTGCCGTATAACTTACGGATTCACCATTGTAACCCAAATCTTTAAGCTCATTGTAATACTTTAAAGCACCTTCGTAGTCTTGCCCATTAACGGCGCTACTAGCTGCATAGTACAAATAAACTGTGTCCTTAGGGCTAAGTTTGTATCCCATGTAAAGTTTCTCAGCAGCTTCACTGAACTTTTTGTTGTTGTTGTCCTCTACTGCAGAGTTTACCAAATCAGCTGTCATTTGTGACATTTTTTCTTTGGCAACAGAAGTAAACTTGGCTTTTCCACTAGCTTCTTCTACAGCAATAACTTTGTTATAAGCATCTACTGCGGATTGAAAAGCAGAAACATCGCCTTTCTTTGCCAAATCGTAATTGGCGTTTCCTAAAAGCGCATAATACTCGGCCTGTTCTCTGTCCTTTGCCGAATCAATAGTGGAAGCAGCACTGGCCAAGGCTGCTTTAGCCGCAGCGGCATCACCATTTTTAAGTGCCTTTTCCGCCGCCTTCATCTCATCCTTCTGTGCAAATCCCATTGTTGAAATTCCCATGGCCAGAAGTACAATTATTTTTCTTCTCATGTTAAAAATTCTAATTATTTAGTGTTTATCGATTATTATTTAGTTGAAATTTATTCTTTATCCTCGGTGTTATTATCAATAGCTGTGCCATCCTCACCGTTTACTTCAATATCCCTAATGTCCACCTCGTCCACAGGGTCATCTTCCTTCATTACTTTGGCTACCGCAGCAATGGAATCGTTGTCCTTTAAATTTATCAAGCGGACTCCTTGTGTGGCCCTTCCCATTACCCGTAAATCCTCAACACCCATTCTAATAGCGATCCCCGATTTGTTAATGATCATTAAATCATCGGTATCGGTGACATTTTTAATGGCGACAAGTCCTCCGGTTTTCTCGGTAATGGAAATGGTTTTTACACCTTTACCTCCTCTATTGGTGATTCGGTAGTCATCAATATTGGAACGTTTTCCGTAACCTCTTTCGGAAACGACCAAGATGTCATCCTCAAAATTATGTACGGATACCATTCCTACCACCTCATCATTATCATCTGCCAAGGTTACACCTCTAACACCAGAGGCATTTCTACCCATTGGTCGAGTCTTGGATTCTTCAAAACGAATGGCCTTACCGGATTTAAGTCCCAAGAATATTTGACTAGTGCCCGTGGTAAGTTTTGCTTCCAATAGCTCATCACCATCTTTAATGGTTATGGCATTGATTCCATTTTGACGAGGTCGTGAGTATTGTTCCAAGGAAGTCTTCTTAACTGTTCCTTTCTTGGTCGCCATAATCACATAGTGACTGTTCACATAGTCTTCGTCCTTAAGGTCTTGGGTACAGATAAAGGCCTTGACCTTATCATCCTGTTCTATATTGATTAGATTTTGGATAGCCCTTCCTTTTGAAGTTCTACTTCCTTCGGGAATTTCATATACGCGCATCCAGAAACATTTTCCTTTCTGTGTAAAGAACAACATGTACTGATGGTTGGTCCCAACAAACAAATGCTCCAAGAAATCCTCGTTCCTAGTGGATGATGCCTTTTGGCCCACTCCTCCTCTGTTCTGGGTCTTGTACTCGGTAAGTGAAGTTCGTTTAATATATCCTGCATGTGAAATAGTGATGACCACTTGCTCATCCGGAATCATATCCTCTATGCTCAAGTCTCCTCCTGCATAGTTGATTTCCGACCTTCTTTCGTCACCATACTTCTCTTTTACCTCAAGAAGCTCATCTTTGATGATCTGCATTCTTCTTTCTTTCTTGGCAAGAATATCCTTTAAATCTTCGATAGTCTTCAAAAGCTCCGCATGTTCTTCGCGCAGTTTGTCCTGCTCCAATCCGGTAAGCTGACGCAAACGCATTTCTACAATGGCCTTGGCCTGAACCTCGGTCAATTTGAAACGCTCCATCAATTTGGTACGCGCCTCCTCAACATTGGAAGACCCTCTTATGATTGCAATTACCTCATCAATATTATCAGAAGCAATAATGAGTCCTTCCAAAATATGTGCACGATCTTCGGCTTTTTTAAGCTCAAATTTAGTCCTACGGACCACAACATCGTGCCTATGCTCCACAAAATGATGGATGATGTCCTTTAGGTTCAACAACTCTGGCCTACCATTGACCAATGCAATATTGTTGACACTAAAAGAGGATTGAAGCGCCGTGTACTTATATAACATATTAAGTACAATGTTCGGAATAGCGTCACGCTTTAAAATATAAACGATTCGCATACCATTTCTATCGGATTCATCCCGAATGGTAGAAATGCCCTCAATTTTCTTTTCATTGACAAGGTCGGCGGTCTTCTTGATCATATCCGCCTTGTTCACCTGATATGGAATCTCGGTAACAACGATACTTTCTTTCCCCTGCACCTCCTCAATAGTGGCCTTGGCACGCATTACCACACGTCCACGACCTGTATGAAAAGCTTCTTTTACACCATCGTAGCCGTAAATAATTCCACCTGTCGGAAAATCCGGGGCTTTAATGTGCGTAATCAGCTCATCTATTTCAATATCATGATTATCTATGTAGGCAACAGTACCATCTACCACCTCACGAAGGTTGTGCGGAGGCATGTTGGTAGCCATACCTACTGCAATACCAGAAGCACCGTTCACCAATAAATTGGGGATACGGGTCGGCAATACGGTAGGTTCCTGTATGGTATCATCAAAATTGAGTTGATGATCTACGGTATCCTTATCAATATCGGCCAACATTTCTTCAGCGATCTTGCGCATTTTGGCCTCGGTGTAACGCATGGCCGCAGGGCTATCACCATCTACCGAACCAAAGTTACCTTGACCATCCACCAACATATACCTAAGACTCCACTCCTGTGCCATCCGTACCATGGTATCATATACCGAAGAATCACCGTGCGGGTGATACTTACCTAAAACCTCCCCTACAATACGGGCCGATTTTTTATGTGAACTATTGGCCCTTACACCCAAATCGTGCATTCCGTAGAGCACTCTCCTGTGCACAGGTTTTAAACCATCACGAACATCTGGCAGGGCACGTGACACAATGACCGACATTGAATAATCAATGTAGGCAGATTTCATCTCATCCTCTATATTGATAGGAATTAACTTTTCTCCTTCCGCCATGCTTATTTATTATTGTTTTTTGTGGTTAAATTATCATGGCAATATACAGAAAATACCAGCCTTTATAGCCCTTTCCTTATAGTTTATTAAAAAAATTATCAACAGTTCCAAATAATAAAAGAACTGCTAATAAAGCTTTGTTAAATCCAGCTAAAAAGATATTTATTCCGACATTTAGCACTACTTTATCGAATAAGGGTACGGTATTTGACCACCGTAACAATACTTTTATTAATTTTAATTGCTGAAAAAGAAACGTATGGACGATAATTTTTCCCCCCGTGTAAAAGACGTTATAGCATACAGCAAGGAAGAAGCCTTAAGGCTCGGCCATGATTTTATTGGCACAGAGCACCTGATGCTAGGTCTTTTAAGAGACGGAAATGGCAAAGCCATCAATATATTGGATGCGCTCGATGTGGATTTGGACCACCTTCGTAGAAAGGTGGAAATACTTAGTCCTGCGAATCCTAATACCGGAACAATACAGAAGGACAAAAAAAACCTTCACTTGACCCGCCAAGCTGAAAGGGCATTGAAGACCACCTTCTTGGAAGCTAAGCTTTTCCAAAGTTCCTCCATAAATACAGCGCACCTTTTACTTTGTATCCTTAGGAACGAGAATGATCCCACAACAAAATTGTTGCACAAGCTCAAAGTAGATTACGACAATGTAAAAGAACAGTTCAAGTCCATGATAACAAGCGACGATGACTATATAGATTCTCCACAAGCAGAGTCTTTTCCTGGGGACGCGGATGATATGGGCGATAGCAAAGAAAGCTCTTTCGGCTCCGGATCCGCTCCAAAAGGCAACAAAAAATCAAAGACCCCGGTCTTGGACAATTTCGGCAGGGATTTGACCCGCTTGGCCGAAGAGAACAAGCTGGACCCCGTTGTAGGAAGAGAGAAGGAAATTGAACGTGTTTCCCAAATATTGAGTCGTAGAAAAAAGAACAACCCATTGCTAATTGGCGAGCCCGGAGTTGGTAAAAGTGCCATTGCCGAAGGTCTTGCCCTACGCATCATCAATAAAAAAGTATCCCGCATTCTTTACAATAAGCGTGTCGTAACCTTGGATTTGGCCTCTTTGGTTGCAGGTACCAAATATCGCGGTCAGTTCGAAGAGCGAATGAAAGCCGTAATGAATGAACTGGAAAAGAATGACGACATCATTTTGTTCATTGATGAAATTCACACCATTGTAGGTGCCGGTGGGGCAACAGGAAGTTTAGACGCTTCCAACATGTTCAAACCAGCATTGGCAAGAGGGGAAATTCAATGTATCGGAGCAACAACACTTGACGAATACAGACAGTATATCGAAAAAGATGGAGCTTTGGAGCGTCGATTCCAGAAAGTAATGGTAGAGCCCACCTCTGTGGAAGAGACCATCGAAATTCTGATGAACATAAAAGGCAAGTACGAAGAGCACCACAACGTAAACTATACGGACGATGCCATTATGGCCTGTGTAAAATTAACCAACCGCTACATGACGGACCGCTTTTTACCGGACAAGGCCATCGACGCCTTGGATGAAGCAGGCTCTAGGGTACACATCGTTAACATGGATGTTCCCAAACAAATCTTGGAGCTGGAAAACCAACTGGAAGATGTACGTGAGCTTAAAAACAGTGTTGTAAAAAAACAGAAGTACGAAGAAGCGGCCAAACTTAGGGACGATGAAAAACGCCTTGAAAAGGAATTGGCCACAGCTCAGGAACGCTGGGAGGAAGAAAGCAAATTACATCGTGAAACTGTCTCCGAAGACAATGTTGCCGATGTAGTTTCCATGATGAGCGGAATCCCAGTGAACAGAATTGCACAGACCGAAAGCAATAAATTGGCCGAACTGCCCAATTTAATCAAAGGTTTTGTAATCGGACAAGACGAAGCAGTAACCAAGGTGGCACGAGCCATCCAAAGGAACCGTGCAGGGCTTAAAGACCCCAACAAACCAATCGGTTCGTTCATTTTCTTGGGACAAACAGGTGTTGGTAAAACACAATTGGCAAAGATTTTGGCCAAGGAACTGTTTGATTCCGAAGATGCCCTTATCCGAATAGACATGAGCGAATACATGGAAAAGTTCGCCATTTCAAGATTGGTAGGAGCACCTCCTGGATACGTAGGTTACGAAGAAGGCGGTCAGCTGACCGAAAAGGTACGACGCAAACCGTATTCAGTGGTATTGTTGGACGAGGTGGAAAAAGCACACCCTGATGTGTTCAATATGATGCTTCAAGTTCTGGATGATGGATTCCTAACCGATAGCCTAGGGCGCAAAATCGATTTTAGGAACACTATAATTATTATGACATCCAATATCGGCGCCAGACAATTAAAGGATTTTGGTCAAGGCGTAGGTTTTGGAACTGCTGCAAAAAAAGCGCAAGCCGATAGCCATCAAAAGAGCGTAATAGAAAACGCCCTAAAGAAAGCATTTGCTCCAGAGTTCCTGAACAGAATCGACGATGTAGTGGTCTTTAATGCTTTGGAAAGAGAAGACATACATAAAATCATCGATATTGAATTGAACAAGCTGTACAAGCGAATCAAGGAGATCGGTTATGATTTAAGCCTAGCTGAAAAAGCAAAAGACTACATTGCAGACAAAGGGTTTGACAAGCAATATGGGGCACGCCCCCTTAAAAGAGCTATTCAAAAATATATTGAGGATGCCCTTGCCGAGGAAATAGTAAATTCCAAATTGGAAGAAGGCGATAGCATTTTTATGGACTTGGATGAGAAAAATGATGAACTCACCATCAAAATAAAAAAAGCTGAGAAATCGCCCGAAGCTGAAAAATAGATTGATATCAACACATAAAAAAAAAGCTGGCAGTCGCCAGCTTTTTTTTTATGCACTGCAATTACCATACACACGATATTTTAGCCTTTAATCTATTATTTTTCACCACGCTGCACATCCCTCATAATTTCGTAGGCGAGACACTATAATTACTTGGGAATGAAAATTACTTCTAATAAGAAGACAGTGGTGGTACGTGAGTACCAACTGGATATAGGAACAGTGCAGGTTTTCAACAATTATATGGTTGCTTCTTTCAACGAAGGAACAACCATTACCCTAGAAAGGGCTTACCAAATGATCGGCATTTCTGAAATCCATTTTAGGGAAAAGAATTTTGGCTATATCAGCTTAAGAAAGAACTCCTACGCTGTTGACCCAACAATTTATAATTACTTACGGGGAATGGACAACCTCGTTGCTTTTGCTATTGTTTCCAAAAAGGAAATAGATATGCACAATTTCAATATTGAAAAAATGTTCTATAAAAAGCCGATGGAGTTTTTTATCGAGTTTGACAATGCTTTAAGTTGGGTCCAAAAAAAGCTTAAAGCCAGAAAAGGTAGGAATAGTGCCTAATCCTTACCGGGGATTTTCTTTTTGCTCCACTTCGGGTTTTCGGAACAGTTCCGAATAAGCGTTACCAATATTCTCCACAATAATAGACGCTTTTAAGGCCTCATATCCATATGTGGCCACTCCAAGGTCTCCGGCAAGTCCGTGAAGATAGACCCCAAATATAGCCGCTTCTACAGGTGGATATCCTTGCGCTAAAAGCCCTGTGATCATTCCCGTTAACACATCTCCGCTTCCAGCGGTCGACATACCGGGATTGCCCGTAGTATTCACATACCCTTTGCCATTATATATGGTTATTGTATGAGCTCCCTTGATTACTACCACTAAATTATATTGATAAGCAAAAGCCTTGGTTTTGTCCAATTTTTCAAAATCCGATATCCACGTCCCGATCAATCGTTCCAATTCCTTGGGATGAGGGGTCAATATGGACATTTCCGGCACATCCTCTAGTAATTCTTGATTTTCCGAAAGTATGTTCAACGCATCGGCATCGATAACCATGGGAGAGCTTGCATCTTTCAAAAAAGAGCTAAAAGCTCCAACAGTATCATCATCTTTGCCAATACCCACTCCTATACCCACAGCTGTAGGTGCGAAAGGAATCTCTATTCTGGAAATGGTTTTATCCCGTGACCCGGTAAGCACCATAACCTCTGGAACAGCAGTTTGCAGGGAGTGGTATCCGCATTTAGGAACAAAAGCAGTAACAAGCCCGCTCCCCACACTCAAACAGGCATTACTGGCCAACTGAAC
>JAAEZN010000079.1 GCA_018222835.1 Algicola sp.
GTATGGAAGTCACGGTCACCAACGACCAGGGTGTGCTGACCGATCCGGCAAACACCAGCCTACAGGTAAACAACATCAAATGGAAAGACATTGAGGCCACCGGGGAAACCAATTACGAACACGGTGAACTGGGCTCTGACCAGAATTATTACAGCGGGTTCATGGAAATGGGCACGGACGATACCTTGAGGATCAGTGTCAATAGCCCCGGTGCGGGCAATGTCCAAAAATGGGTCAGGACATTTATCGCTCCCATTGCCGAGCTGCACGAATGCGAATCCTACGAACCGGATGCTTTTTCCATGGCAAAGGATGATCTATGGGTGGAAGCTGGTGAAGAGGATGAGTTTCCCGGATTGCTTCCGCCATCGACGGATCCGGCAGGGGGGTATTATATCGTTACCTTGGAATCGACAGGGCCCCTACCTTCCCAACCGTGGATAGCTATTTCGGTTTCTGGCGAAGAGGTTCCCGTCATCAACGGTACGTCAGCCGGAACCGATACCCCCCTTACCAGAAAAGTGGCCTTTTCGGCGCATCCGGGCATTGCCTATGACGTCATGGCAAGACCTTTTTACAATGCATCACCATCATCGGATGTTTATCCGGAGCCGTATAAAATATCATGGGAATATGTGGGCATCATGGACTGCTATGAGCCCAATGACAATTTTGATGAGGCCAAGTTCATTCCAAAAGATGAGGTCATTGAGGCTTATGCGAACAAGAACAATGAGGGCTATGGTATCCAGGAAGAACAGGATGATTATTACAAAGTGGTCCTGTTCCAACCGGCCAAATTGCAGGTAGAGCTATTGCAAAGCCCTTCCGATGATTTCATCGTCCTGAATGTATATAGAGAAAGTAGAGGGGAGATCGTGACCACGTTAACGCCCATTTCAGGTATGCCGGGTAACAAGGAAGATGGGTCACTGTACCTTAAGACCACCAATGCCACACTTGATGCGGGTACCTACTATGTGCGGGCACATACTTTTATGAACGATGGCAAAACAGCCGACCTCAACCTTGGGGAGCCTTTACCGAACACTTGGACTACCCCTTACACCTTCACTGTGACCGCAGTGGAATAAAGTTGGGCTGAAAACAGTTGCCCAATTGAATGCGAAGGTGTGGACCTTTTGTTTTTAGTTGGGCAGCTTTTTTGTCTATCATGGACAATGATATGGCCTGTTGTATTATGAGAATACCAAAGAATCTTAAAAAAAATTAAAGTAACATGAAATTTTTTAGCTGTTTACTGGCCCTTATGTGTTGCCTTGCCGTTTCCAACGCTATGGGCCAAACCCTTTCGGGAAAATTGAACGTGGAAGGCTGGAACAAGATCACCGAGTGGAAATCACAGGAACCGGTATCCCTTTTCAAAAACTTCAGGGATGGCAAGCACAAGATCCTGTTCCGGTTCAAGAACACTTCCGGGGATAAGGAAATTGTGCTGTTCCAAATGAAAACGACCCTTGCCCACAACGGAAAAACCATAGGAACCAGCCAACGTTCCGATTGGCCTTGGTTGCCGGGCGATATGTACGTTCCCGCGGAAGCCTTTGATTTTATCCCGCTCCTTCAAAAAGCGGCCAATGGCAACAAGGGAAAATTGATGCCCGGAACCTATGAAATACGCTTGGAAATGAAACCGGCGCAAAGGGGGGCGGAATCCATCCACACGACCCTGGCTTTGAAGATTATCTAAAAAATAACCACAGCATAAAAACATTTGAAAAGTTTTTATAAAACCAACAATTATGGAAACAGGAAAACCAATTCACCGATAGATGAAAAAGGTTCTTACACTCCTCGTCTTACTGCTCTGCACATTGGGCAGTGCCCAGACCTTAACGGGAAAACTTGTCAACCCCTTAAAAGGGATGAATGGGATGGACATTGCCATCTGGCCCTTGGGCCTGGACAGATCCATTACCATTGGACAATTAAAGGCCGACGGAACACTGGAATTTAGATTTCCATCCAAGGATAGTTTCCTACCTGAAAACGGGGAACAACAAATGGTTGTGAACGACCTTAAGCATGCCTTTGCATTCAATTGCTTGGGCCGGGAGGAAGCGACTTATCCGGAAATTATGGCTGCACGGATCAAACCCATTTCACTTTGGTATAAAGGACGATATGCAGGCGTGCTGTTTCCGGTGACAAGTGAGGGCATGATTCCCTGGATGGAAGACGAGGCCTACAATAACCCAGAAAAGGGCACTTTCTACGAACTCATCTATTTGGACCAGGCCACGACTTTGAACATGAAATGTACGACCACATATCAGTTTTCGGGGGATGTTGTGGAGGCGACCTATAATTACCAATTGGAATTGGAGGCCGGGCTGAACTTTATTGCCTATACCATTGAAGGGATTTATGAGACCGACCCTAAGGTAACTTCCTTTAAACCCAGTAAGGTCACTGTCAAGAATATCCAAAAAGGTTTGGATGGCATTCAATGGTTTGCCAAATATTTTTAGGGATGTTTCAATTTAATACGTCTGTTTTTGATTCATTCGGTTTTGGGATTTCCATAATTCTATAGCCTTACCTAAAAATTGGTTGGATTTTCATCCAATAACAAAGAATATATAGTAAATGTTACTTCGTAGAGCGTTATTAGCGTCAAATGGACGTAGCAAACTCTAATAAAATAGGGTGAATTTGCAATTTCTTCGTATCGCCTGAAATTTCAGTTTACCCGGCTTGTCCTGCAAGGGCAAATTACATAAAGAGTATCTTATGGACAGTGTATTAGTTTCATAGGAGGGTATACAGTTTTTTTGCAAAATGAAATAGATAGCTTACTATTAAGTAATCCGAATGCCTCTTTTAATTTAATATCACAACAGAACGGTTATAGGGTATCTGAAAAACTAGGTTATAAAAATGGCGCCTTGAATAAAAAGGCTATGGAGATATTCGATAGCAATCAAAATATGATTTGTTATCAAGTTTTTGATAAGACAAAAATAACATTGTCCCAACAAGAACCGAAAAAATTTATTATGACACAAATGGAGAGGAAAAATATCTATTTGACTACAATGAAGATGGTTCTTATTTTAGAATCAATGATTCGCAAAATCCTCAAGGAGATGTTCATGTGGCTTAAATAGGAGACACCTCCTTTACAACCTTTACTTGGGCCGGTTTTGAGTATTACCAATTTGCCGAACCTTCCATACCTGCTTAATTATGAATTCTACGATGATTTTCTTAAAATAATTTGTATCTTAATAATGCTAAAGGAGAGCAAATTATATCTCCGAAGTTCTTGTCTTGGTTTTGTTGTGCAATTAGGTGTGCACTTTTAATAAAATCAATTTAAATGAATGAATAATAGTGGGTTATGTGTGGTCAGCTAAGCCTGCCACCCCGACTTTAGATTCAAAGAGTTACAACTTTTTTAAGGTGTAACTCTTTTTTATTTGCATACAAAAACTAATTTTCGAAAACCTTCTGAAAGCTGCTGATTTTTAAGATTGGTTTTCCAAACTTAAGGTTTGAGCTGAGGGAAGTAGTTTAAAAGTCCTAATGCAGCTTCTTACTGGGCTTAATTTTAATAACACGTTCTTGATATAAATATCCCTGAAATCCAATAAAGGTTACTCTAATGGATTTAATATTTCCTAATTCTCTTTTGAAGTCTGCAATGCTTTTGTATTTTAACTTCAATAAGTCAAGAAGTTTGGAATCGTCCAACTCATTTACTCCTTCTTTCACGTATTGTTCTAATACAAAATTCAAAAACTCCTGTTGTTTTGAATTGTAATCATTCAATTGAATTTTGGCCTTTTCAGGCATTCTCTTTTTGCCCCAGTCAAAAACTATCACTTTTCTATTGGCTCTGGCTAAAAAAGTGCTGCTGCTAATCCTGAAGGGCCCGCCCCAACAATTATCACCTCTGTTCCCGATAACTTGTTTTCCTTCATGTTAGTATAGTTAAGATTATTAGAAAATGGAATTGGAAGTGTGAGTGCTAAAGTTGCCATGCTTCCTTTTTTTAGGGTTTCTCTTCTTTTCATTTTTACAAATAATAATGCAACTATGTCGCTATAATGTGCGGGAAAATATAGATAATTTTTTTATTATCGCAACATGATTGCAATAATAATTATCAAATGAAGAGAAGAAATACAATACCAAAAGCTGCAGTTCTTGATATTATTAAACGATCAGGAAAAGCAATGAGTAAGGCGGCAATTGAAGAAAAAATAGAGACGTGCTCTATTTGATGCCAAGCCGTTATATGGATAATGGCTTTATACAATCGTGATAGTTCAACGATTGACCAAGTTTTGTACTAGAGAGTCGCTTAAGTTTAACTGAAATGGATTCTATAAAATAGGTAATACTGGTGAGAACTGAAAAATTGTATTAAAGTTGGTATGGTCCTGTTTTAATGATCCCCGACCACAAAACTGGTCACCTTTCCTTTTTTGTTGAAATTCAACTCCAAATAACCATAATTGATGCCACGCCCCGAAGGCCCCAAATCGTATATGAACCTTGAATCAGGGCTTTGGGATGGTTCACCAAGCAAATGGATGATCTCTTCTCTGGTCATTCCCTCCAGCTGATGCTCTTTTTGCAAGCTTTCCATCATATCCCACCTCCAAGTCATTTCCGATTCCGATTGTGTTTTCCATTTTTGAGCGTCAAACGGAACGGGTTCGGTATATCTTTTGGCAAGATAGATGCCAAAAACTATAAAAAATAAGATGGCAATGGTGTTACGGGTTCTTCTGGTCACTCTCTGGAAGTTTATAGTAAAAATGTCATTGATGGCTATAAAATTCGACCATCCTGGGACATCTTCTACAAGTTAGGCATTTTGGTTGATTTTATCGGGTTACGACACAGGCAAGTATCAAACTAAATGCTTGGAATTTAAGGTGCGCTAAAAGACTATTTGTTTTTTCCGTTCAACTTCTCTACAAGTAGAAGGGCTCCAATGTATAATAATTACCAATCTACAATTTCGGTAGTCTTTTTTAAAAATGATTGTCATATTTTTCTTTTTACTTAATTACAGATGCAAAACCCGAGACGTCGTCTTCAATTGTTTTATTTATATATTTGAGAATTGAAAGTCGGTCTTAAGCAGTCCATAGAGACATGGGAAAATCTCAATACAAGATTGTTTTCCATTCATACAATTTAATTGAACCTAAACCTCGCAACAAAACCTAAAAAGAACCTTCTATCTCCTACGAAGGAAAACGATTTACTGGCCGTTCGGTCTGTTAGGTCACTTTTCTTGCCCATACTGTTCTTTGTTATAAATTACGGGATATACTGCCAAGATCCGATAACTGTTGCCCTATCAGAAAAAGATGGACTTCCGGATACTGAGATCTATGATCTTTTGGAAGATCGAAAAGGATATATTTGGCTAGCTACAAGTAAAGGTCTTTACCGCTACGATGGCCGTACTTTTACTGCTTATACCAATGAGGAAAAGAAAGGGCTGTCTGTCTTTAATCTTCGAGAGGATGATAAGGGACGAATATGGAGCAATAATTTGGGGGGTCAGTTTTTCTATATTGAAGACGACCAATTGATTACTTTCACAGACTTATCCTCTGAGCTCAATGGTAGATTGGGCAGCTATTATGTTGTTGGAGATAACATTTGGGTCTTTGGTAGGAAGGGTATCTATAAAATAGATGCATACAGCAAAACTATGGAAAAGATAACGGCTCCTGAAATGCGTATAGGGCCACCATTTTTTGATGGAAAGGAAGTAGATTTTTTCAGCAACAAGGGATATGAAAGCCTGACTCTAAACACGGGTATAAGAAAAAAATGGGAGACTGGTCCCATTTCGTTTTTTATTCCTTTTGGGAAAAGAAAGACCATACTTGCCCGAAATGGACACCATACTTTGGTAAATATGGAGGAGCCTCAAAGAAATGTTTTTTTTCTTTTGGATGAAAGATATGGGACAAAGATAGAAATACCCACACCTCACAGAGTTCGCAATACTCGTATATATAATAGTCAAATGATTTTGGGCAAGTTATGGCTGGCTACGGATGGGGGTGTCCATACGTATCGGTTTCAAGATGAAAAGCTTGTTTATGAAGTATCTTACCAGAAAGGGGAAAAGGTGAGCAAGGTTATGTTGGACCGGGACAAAAATATTTGGTTTGCCACTTTGAACAATGGGGTACATGTGATTCCAAATATTAACGTGGTCTCGTATTCTTTCAATAAAGCTCATCAAAACATCAGTTCTATAGAGCGGATAAATGATAGTACACTTGCGTATGGAACGGAAAATGGAGAGATGCTACTGTACAACGTATTTAATCAAAATACTACGATAGTACCATTGCAGTTCCGACAAAAAGTATCTGCCATACGATACAATCCATTTAAGAACCTATTGTACATAGCTCAGGACAACGCATCACAAACATATCATTTGGGCAGCAAACGCATCATCCAGATGAAAGGCCCCAGCTTTAATAACTCCAAGGACATAGCATTGGTGCATCCGGATACCATTATGTTCGCTTCGTACTATGGAACAGTGGTTTCGGGGCATGCGAAGGGTGAAGATATATTGGATGGTCGAAATGTTATTACAGAGGTTAGGGGAAGTAAATGTTTTTATTCCGAGCGTACAAAAAAAAGCTATGTAGCTTTAGTGGATGGACTCGCCCGTATTGAGCAGAAAATAAATATCATAAGAATTAGCAACAATGGTAATCCAATATATGCCACATCGCTGACAGAAACTCAGGACGGCACTCTTTGGGTGTCCACTTTTAAAAATGGTGTTTTTGGTATTCGAGGGGACAGTGTACATTTTCATCTTTCCAAAAAAGATAGGCTCATATCCGATAAGGTATCTATGGTGAAGGGTCAGGGCGACTCACTTTGGATCGTAACAGAGCGTGGAATTCAAATATGGAATGCGGTAAATGGATCTATGCGTACGCTAAGTAAAAAAGATGGGATACCCACGTACAATATAAAGGGAATAGAACACTTTGGAAACCAAACGTTGATGGCCACCAGCAAGGGATTCTTTGGAATACTTAAGGGGGGCAGCACCGAAACAGAACCTCCCAAAGTATATTTTGATGGGGTTGAGGTAATGGACAAGGACATTATTGTACAATCACGTTATAATCTTCCCTACAACAAGAACAAACTTCAGTTTAGCTTTAACACCAATGGTTTTAAAAGTCAGGATAATGTGCAGTACAGCTATCGTTTGTTGGGCGAAAACGATACGTCATGGAAAAAACTGGACCTAGGCATCCATAATGTCACCTTCCAGTCACTCTCCAGCGGGGATTACACATTTCAGTTGAAAGCCAATAACCTTTGGGACACCGACACACATACACTCAAGGAAATCTATTTTTCCATAGGCAGGCCTTATTGGAAGCAATGGTGGTTTTATGGGATATTGGGGGGTATCATCATCATAATTTTATACCTGTACGTTAAAAGGCTGATTCAAAAAAGGGAAAAGGAAAAAAATGAGCAACTGCGGAAAGCCGTAATGGATAACGAGCTCATATCGCTTAAATTGGAGAACCTACGTTCGCAAATGAACCCCCATTTTATTTTTAATGCACTTAATTCAATACAGGAATACATCATTACCAACCAAAAACACGAAGCCAGTGAATACCTTGGAAAGTTCGCAGACCTAATGCGAAGGTACCTTGCGTTTAACGAAACAGGCAATGTGTCCTTGTCCGATGAAGTAGAAAGCTTGCGAATGTACCTAAAACTTGAGGCACTCAGGTTTGAAGACGATTTTCAGTACCAAGTTTCACTGAGCAAGGAGTTGGAACATTCTTCTTTGGAAATTCCCATAATGCTTGTACAACCTTTTGTTGAGAACGCCATAGTGCACGGGCTCATGCATAAAAAAGGAATAAAAAAGCTATTGATTTCCTTTACTAAGGGGCAAAAGAATAATATTATTTGCATTATTGAGGACAATGGTATTGGTAGGGAAAAAGGCTTAATACTAAGAAAAAAATACCGAAAAGACCATCGTTCTTTTGCCGAGAAAGCCACTAAAGAGCGTTTAGATCTTTTTAACCATGGAACAAAGGGTAGGGCAGGTGTAGAAATTATAGATTTGTATGAAAATGATATCCCGACGGGAACCAAGGTGATACTTTGTCTCCCCATAATATCTAAAATCGTATTAAAAGAAGACTATTAAATTAAACAACTACTATGCTGACCGAAACGATGTGTACTTTGAGTAGTTTGACTGTTAACTTTTGCAAATCCCTGTGTAGATGAAAACGATAATTATAGACGATGAGCCCAAAGCTAGAAGATTGCTGAAAGTGCTTTTGGAGGAAAACTGCCCTCAAGTATCAGAAATATATACAGCGGAGAGTTTATTGGGAGGGGTTGAAATTATAAAGGCGGAAAGGCCAAAAATAGTGTTTCTGGACATAGAAATGCCGGAACACTCAGGGCTACAGATCTTGGACTTTATAGACCGTGACATTATCGATTTTGAAATCGTATTTACCACAGCTTATGATTCCCATGCCATACAGGCCTTTGAACTTACAGCTATAGATTATCTTTTAAAGCCCTTACGTGCTACACAAGTGATCAAGGCCGTGGACAAGTGCATTTCCCAAATGGACAAGCAACACTTGAGCATTAAGTTGAAGGAGTTAAAAGAAGGGCTCAGTTTAAACGAGTTCAAAAAAATAGGCCTCCCCGTAGTGGACGGTATCAAATTTGTTGAGTTAAACCATATAATCCTATTTGAAGGAAACGGAATGTACACAAAAGTGGTCACCGTGAACGAAACTGAAATCTTGATTAGCAAACCCATAAAATATTTTACCGACCTTTTAAAGAAGGTCCCTTATTTCTATAAACCACATCGCTCTTTTTTGGTAAACCTTAGGTTTTTAAAACAGTACGTAAAAAGTAAAGGAGGATATCTGGTAATGGACAACGGGCAAACGGTATCCATTAGTAAGGAAAAACGGGAGGAGTTTTTACAGATTGCCAACAATATCTGACATAGGGCCCCGATACTTCAAAACGCAAAAAAATCCTTTTACTCATACTATCCCCCAAAAACTTTAGAAGTCATACCGCAGAAGTATTTTTCCGTTGAACGGAATCCGATTTGACGCTTCATAAGTTCAAAACGCCCTTTCGTAAGTTGGCTTTCCCTTAAATGGGGATAATGCTTCATTTTTACATGGTGAAAAGTTTTAACTGTGTATTTGTTCAACAAACAATATAGATTAATGAAGTCCATTTCTCCTTTCCCATCACAAAAAAGGCTCCATCTCCAAAAAATCAAAGCCTTAGACCTTTAATCAGTATTCGACTTAAAATTTTATTTCTATGGCATTGGCTATGGAACCCTATATATCATTGTACATAACCCTATAAATTATATTATGAAACATTTTTTGAAAAAAACTTCAATTGTAACCTTGGTCATATTGGCTGGCTGTGGCAAAGACGATGATCAGGCCGGACCGGTCAATTCGGCACCGAAGATGTCTGCTCAGACCTTTACTTTTTCGGAAGATCTTGGGTCTAACCATCCTATTGGTAAAGTAGTGGCTACAGATGCTGAAAAAGACGCACTCACCTTTAGTATCGCAACAAACGACAATGCTCTTTTTGAAATCACCACAAAGGGAGACCTTTCATTGGCAAGTGGAAAAAGTTTGGATTACGAGACAGCAGCGAGCCACAGTATAACGGTAAAAGTTTCGGATGGTGAACTCAGTACCAATGCCAAAGTGACCATAAATGTACTGGATGCTGAAGAGAACGTGGCCCCCGAAATTAGTGACCAAAGTTTTGATGTGCCAGAAGCTTTATCTTATGCAACACCTTTTGCCACTGTTGTGGCTACAGACGCCAATGGACATTCCCTCATTTATACATTGGATGACAATAGCACTTTTGAGTTTTCACCGGCAATCAACGGTAAATTGCAATTGGTTTCGGGCAAGCGTCTTGATTTTGAAACTAAAACAAAATATGAGCTTCAAGTAACTGTAAGCGATGGAGTGCTTAGTGATACTGCCATTATAACCATTAACGTGTACAATGTGAACGAGATGCCACAAATAAGGGACAGCTCTTTCGTGAACGATGTTCGCGAAGACATCGCAGATGATGCTGTGATTGCCGAGATAGTGGCTGCAGATCCTGATGGTGATAATATCACTTATACTGTATCTTATGGGGACCCAGACAACCTTTTTGAATTTGATGCCAATGGAATTCTAACTTTAAGCTCAGGAAAATCCTTGGATTACGAAACAAAAGCGGCTCATGTAATTACCGTACGGGCTACTGACGATGGAGGTTTATATGCAGAAGAAACAATTACCATAAAGGTAATTGATGTAGATGAGAGTGCAAACAGTACAACAACAACCTTGGTAGGGTCTACCAGTGGTGGTTCTGGGGATATAGATGGCACTGGCATTGCCCTTTTTAACACACCAAGTGGCATTGCAGAGCATGGAGGGTTTTATTATGTGGCAGATAGAATGAACCACAAGATTCGAAAAATAAACAGAAGTACCCTTGAGGTAACAACTTTTGCAGGCTCTACACAAGGCTTTACCGATGGCACAGGTACGGCGGCCATGTTCAATGAACCAAGGGATATTATTGTAGATGCCCAAGGAACAGTTTATGTGGCAGACACGGGAAATAACGTAATAAGGAAGATTACGGCAAATGGAGAGGTGACCACTTTTGCCGGATCTGGCAATTTTGGCAATGTGGATGCAGTAGGAACGGCAGCCTCTTTTTCAGAACCCAAAGGACTATGTTTTTTGGGCAGCGATATTTATGTAGCGGACACAGGCAATCACACCATTAGAAAAATCACACAAGGTGGGGCAGTTACCACATATGCAGGTAGTCCGGGTACGGCCGGCTACGGTAATGGCGACCGTTTGCTCGAAGCACTATTTGACACACCTACGGATATTATAGCGGACAGTGGGGGAACACTGTATGTTAGTGATAGCAACAATCACGTAATAAGGAGTATCAATGGGGGAGTAACGGTACGTTTATATGCGGGCGTTCCAAACAGCTTTGGCTATCAAGATGGCCCAGTCAATACAGGAAGGTTAAAATGGCCCGAGCAAATAACTATTGGTGGCCCTAGCTCTAGAGATTTATATATTGTTGACAGGGGCAACCATGCTGTCAGAAAAGTAATATCAGTTGTCAGTGGAGGTGGCGGGTTTGGAACCTCACGATTGGAATTGGTCACTGTAGCCGGTGGTAATGGTATAGGAAATACTGACGGAAATGGAAGTACCGCACAACTTAATACTCCTTTCGGAATTTTAAGCGATGCTGATGCACCCACAACAGGTGTTGTGGTTACCAATTGGCACAGTATTAGAAAGATAGAGGAATAGCTCAATAAAAACATTTTTGTTTTTATGTAATCTACTGCTTTGTTAAATATTCTATTTAGACATTAAGATAATATCTGTCTGAAAAAACCGAGATTTTAAAATCTCGGTTTTTTTTAAGGATGTTGATTTCCATACGGGCAAGATGGGTAACTGTTTTTTCTGGGTGACCAATCATATTTTTGATTAGGTAATCCTTTTACTTGTCCGTAAGAAAGGGTTGAGATGATAATTTCTCAGTGCTTGAGGATGGCCACAAACCATGATTTATTTCTTCTTTAATATCCAACCCTGCCATATCTGGTAAAGACTTCTGGTTTTTTGGTAAAAAGGCTTCTATAAAAATCAGCCCGCATTTTTTTAGGGGTTTGTTGTGCAGCTAATGACGTAACAAAACCAGAATAGCTATGACCAACTAAGAAAAATTGATGTGCTGCATGTGAATTAATATGGGAAATTATATTGTCAACATGTTTCTGTAAACCTATGCTTTTGGTTTTATCCTATTTATTAAGCCCATCCAGTGTTATGGCATGTGACGCAATGTTGAGCTTTTCAATTCAGTTTCAAGCTCATTCCATATAGATTTATCGGATCAGGCTCCAGGCACTAGGATTAGATTTTTATTGGGCATGGGGCAATTTAAGTTTTAGGGTTTTGTTTATGATGTGGTTTAGGTTTCTCTTATTTAATTATCATTGTACAAAAGATTGAACTTATGGCCATCAGGGTCGGCAAATACACAAACAAAGAACCCATTTATATCGTAAGATTCTTTTCTGTCAAAATTTGAGTCAAACACAATTTTACCTCCAGCTCTTTTTATATTTTCCACCCAACTATCGTATTCAGCCTTAGACTCAATAGCTAAAGAAAACATTACTTCATTTCCATTGCTCAAGTCAGCAGTTTTACTTTCCAAGCTGACTTCGAGTTGTTCTTTCTTAAAAAAGTGGATGACAAAATTGTCGGGACCAAAAAAGAAACTTACTAAATCATTTGAAGGACTTCCATTTATCTGGAAACCCAACGATAGGTAAAACTTTGTAGTTCGCTCAATATTTTCTACTCCAAGATTTGCCCATATTTGTTTTGGGTTCATATGAATTTTGCTTTTAAGAATATTGTTGGGGTTAGAAAAGTTGCCCAATCTTATTTTTCACAATAAGATTTTAACCGATAAAGGAACATGGCCCAATTATAATTGCACCATTGATAAAACTCCGTTAATTCCCTCCAGTCTGAATGCTTTAAAACAACGGATGTTACATTGTTCTTTTCCGATAGCTCAAAAGAAATGGTTGTGCCTATCCATTCCTTATCGGAAGCGATACATTCCCAAACAATCTTAGTATTGTTTTTTAGTTCTATGACTTTCATTTTTGTGATGTAGCCTTCATCAAAGTCAAATTCGTTTACAAAACCTACCTCGGGCTTTACCTTTAGTTTTTTGGTCCAGACTTCTCCCAAGCCTTCCTCCGAGGTGAGTGTTCTATACACTGTGGCAATTGGTGCTTTGATATAATTTACGTGTTCGATATTTATCATAACTGATTTACTTCATAGAGTGAAAACCGATCGTGTTTCCTTCAGTGTCTATAACCAAAGAAATAAAACCATGTTCACCGATAGCCATTTTAGCCTGCTGTACCTTGCCGCCATTTGCTGTTACGCGACTTTCAGGTTCTGCACAGTCGTCACATCCAAAATAGACAATACTTCCATTTCCAGAAGGTTCAACTCCCTTCATTTTTACTAGAGCGCCAGAAGCCCCATAAATTTCCATATCGCTTGGAAAACCTTTCATTTGAACGGAAGCATCAGTGGGGTCGCTCATTTGTTCTAAAGTAAGCTGAAATACATTTTCGTAAAATTTAGATGCTCTTTCTAGATCATTTACATAAATTTCAAACCAGACAATTGGATTATTTTTTCTCATGGTCGTTTAAGTTTAAGTTATTGTCCAAATATGGAAAAACAGAAGGGAAATAATCTTGCCTTATGGCAAGTTTTAAAGTTCTTTTCTAATTCTGCTCAACGAAGTATCGGTAATCCCTAGGTAACTGGCTATATATTTTAACGGGACTTGTTTTATAACTTGTGGCTTCTCTTTTATCAGGTTTAAATATCTTTCTGTAGCTGTTAATGTTATCATAGATAACGAACGTTGCTTGGATATGAATAGCTCATTTGCCATCCATGTGCGTCCCCATTCCCTAAAACCTTCTATTTTGTGGAATAACTCTTGAAAGGTTTCATATTCTATTTTCCATAGTACACCATCGGTTAAGGCTTGGATACTTTCCAGTGCAGGGATTCTTTGGAATAGAGAAGAAGAGTCGATCAAAACCTCATTATCATTAAAAAAATCAGTGGTTACTTCTTCTCCATCATAATTATAAATAGAAGACCTAAAAACACCACATTCTATTAGATAATATTCATGGCACATACTCCCAGATTGTACTATTGTTTGGTTTTTGATGCATTCGACCCTACTATGGGAATTGATTATTTCTTGATATTCATTTTTTAGAATGGTTGGATAATTATAAATGTTTTCAAAAAAAGAATCTGTCATTGGTATTGCTATTTTTTACGAACACGGTAAAGGAAATAAAACTCGATCAGAAAAAGTATTATGTGTTTGCTGGTTTAAATTTAGTTGATGGAAAATCATGACCTTTAAATCTGTGTTCTGGTGTATTGGATGCCCAAAAAAATGGGGGAGTAAGTTTGATCATTAAATTTACTGAATAAGACGGAAAAAAAATTACCTCCTGAATTTCAGTGAGAAAGCAGTTTTAGGAAGGCTTAAAGGAGAGTTTTGCCTAGCTGAACTTGCCCAGAAGTTTAAGTGTCCCTAAAAAAGCTAAGATCAAAAGTGGAATATTAACCATAAATTTAAGGACGAAAAATCGATTCGTGGAGAAATAGGGTTAAAATTCCCAAACAGTACGAAGGGGAGTCCTGTTTTTCCATTCTTTTTAACATCAATCTTTTTAGCCCCTTCATTAAAAGGTTGGAATTGTTTTGCCATGTATTTTTAATGGGTCGGAACCAATTTTTAACAACTATTTAAGATTTTTTGAGATTCTTTTTTTTAGATTGGTTGGTTATATGCGTCTAGACTATATTCGGAAAATAGCAACGCTAATTTTACTCGCTGTCTTTCTTTCCACGAAAGCTTCGGGTCTGCACGTCTTAGCCCATGGTTACGACCATACTGATGTGGCTCACTGTCTTTTATGTGACCATGCGACAGCAGTGCAAGGGACACCGCTTCTACCTGTAAAGGTGCAGGAAATAGTACTCAAACAAATTCCTGTCTCAACAAGTAATGAAGCAACCTTGGAAATTGAGGTTCTTTATGTTCCTTTCAGAATTCCCAATCAATTATTCTCTAGGCCACCTCCGGTCATCTAAAAACATTTTTACCAGTTCTTTAATACCAGTTGAACTTGAGCAACAACTTTTTTGATTTGTAATGTTCAAGTTTGGGTCGGATTGTTCATACCCAATTAGTTGGATTTTACAGTTTGCAATGGGTCGTGGTGTTGTGGATTTTTTGTTCTCTAAGCATTAACGATCATGGGTAGCCTATAAAAAGGTAGGTTTTCCAAGCATTTCTGAACTTACCCTAGTTTGGTTTGTATAGCTGTCCCCTTTAAATGTTGTTATTAAAGCTTCTGGCAATAAGCCTTACCTCTGCAGAAAGGAAGTTTCAGTATAAACACATCTTAGATCGATTGTCCTTTTCAATGCTGAATTAGCATTTCCATAAGGGTAATCCCTATACCATTTCGAAGAGTTTAATTGGGCAAGAACGAATTACGAGAAAAAGACGCCTTCAAATTTCAAGGCGCTAATAATCCTATACCTAATTTTAAAGACCATATCATGATCACAACAATTGGCCTCACCAAAAAGTTTGGTGATTTTACAGCGTTGAACAACCTAAACCTCCATATAAACCCGGGAGAAATATACTGCTTACTTGGTGCCAATGGAGCAGGTAAGTCAACTACCATAAACCTACTGCTGAACTTTATAAATCCATCATCAGGGGAAGCTTCTATAAATGGTAAGGATGTTCAGAAGTACAGCCTTGAAACCAAGAAATACATTGCTTATATCCCCGAAAACCTAATGTTGTATCCCAGTCTCACTGCCATCGAGAACCTAGATTATTTTTCGGGTATAGCGGGAATAACACTCCCTAAGAGGGCACTTGGCGAACTGCTTACCAAGTCGGGCTTACAAACAGATGCCCACAATAAACCAACCTCAGCATTTTCCAAGGGAATGCGGCAAAAGGTGGGTATTGCCATCGCCTTGGCCAAAAAGGCCAAAGTTTTGTTGCTGGACGAGCCAACATCAGGATTGGACCCTCAGGCCAGCAATGAATTTGGCCTATTGCTCTTACAGCTCCAAAAAGAGGGAGTGGCCATTTTAATGGCCACTCACGACCTATTTCGTGCAAAGGAGATTGCTACCCATATCGGAATCATGAAGGGCGGACTCTTGGTACACGAATTCAAATCCAATGAGGTGTCCTTACAGAAATTGGAAAGTGTGTACTTACGGACCATGAACTATAAAGAATTGGGCAATGACTAGAAGAACACTGTTAAAAGAGCTAAAAGAGTTGTTTCGTGATGGCCGCATACGTATCTCAAGTATAATTGTCCTAATACTTTTGGGCATGGCCGTTTGGATCAGTGGTAACCAATACCAAAAGGCCAAGGCGAACTTTGAGTCGTTTACGGTATCTGAACGGACTGTTTGGGAAGACCAAGGAGAAAAAAATCCGCATTCGGCAGCCCATTATGGTACCTATGCCTTTAAACCGGAATATCCATTGGGACTTTTGGACAAAGGTATCGATAAGTACACGGGGACCTCCATTTTTATAGAGGCCCATAAACGAAACGAGGCACAGTATAGCCCTATAGCTGACCAAACGGGATTGGCCCGCTTTGGGGAGCTGACCCCGGATTTTATTTTACTGTTCATAATGCCCTTGCTCATTATTCTTATGGGCTACAATAGCTATACCAAAGAAAGGGAACAGGGAACCTTCTTGCTTTTAAAAAGCCAAGGGGCAATAAGGCAAAAATTACTTCTGGGTAAATGGTTAGCGCTCTTTCTGCCCATTGCCGGGATTTCCCTTCTCCTTTTCCTCATTGCAGGTATGGTGCTTTCAAATATCAAGGATTTGGAAAACTTCAGTTGGGTGTCCTTGGGAGTTCTTTTGCTGGTGTACTGGGGGTATTACATGGTTTTTATCAATATCACATTGTTTGTATCCCGATTATCCCAAAAATCCGCTATTTCACTGGTCAGCATGTTGGGCGTATGGATCATATCCTGTTTATTGATACCGAAAGTGGCGAGCAACATAGCCGATGCCAAATACCCATATCCCACTAGGCAACAATTTGTTACTGCCATACAAAAAGATAAGGAAGAAGGCCTCGATGGACATAATCCATGGAGCGAGGCGGCCAAGCAACTTGAAAAGGAAACCCTTGCCAAGTACAAGGTAGATAGTTTACACCAATTGCCCTTTAATTATGATGGTTATAGGATGCAAAAGGGTGAGGAACATGAATCGGAGGTGTATAAAAAGCATTATCAAAGTTTAAGGCAACAGTTTTCCAATCAAGCTGCGACCTATAGGTCGCTGTCCATTTTGTCGCCGTTTTTGCCTACAAGGTTCCTTTCCATGGGCATTGCCCACACCGATTATTATTCGCATTGGGATTTTGAGAATAAGGTCGAGGATTACCGACTTGTAAAAGTTCGCTTTCTCAACGAATATTTTGCCGAGAACTCTAGCTACGGTGATTGGGGTTTTCTTGCCGATGCCCAATTATGGAAGAAGCTTCCGGAATTTGAGTACCAATACATGCCCTTTAAAAATGTAATGGCGCAGCAATGGTCTTCAATGGTGGTACTAGGTGGATGGCTATTGGCAACCTTTTTCCTACTGTTCAACTTCAAAAATAGAATTTAAAATGTTTGTATATAATCTCAAATATGAATTTAAGGGACTCTACAGAAACCGTTGGGTACAGTCTCTTACAATAC
>JAAEZN010000161.1:0-566 GCA_018222835.1 Algicola sp.
TCAAAATATTGCCACATTATAGCCCCCAAAAAAAACTATCCTGTTTCATAGCTTTGGAAAAAGAACTAAAAGCTGCTTAAAACGGACAACTTCTTTTACATCGATCAATTAAGTGGATTATATTTGTACAGGTTCAAAAAATATTTCTTGAAACAGCGGAGTCTTCCCATATTGTTCACACTTTTGTATGTAATGGCCATGTTAAGGCCCGTACTTCCTGTTTTTGAGTATGTGGTCAACCAAGACTACATTGCCGAGTATTTGTGCGTGAACAAGGACAAACCAATGCTCAACTGTAACGGTAAGTGCTATCTGTCCAAAATGCTGCAAGAAGAACAAGACGAAAAAAAGCAAAATCTACCCTCTATTAACATGAAAGAGTATCCCATCGGCTTTGTGGATATTCTTTTTTGCGATTTTACTCCGCAAACTTTGGAAAACGACCAACTACCGGAATTTACCTCGAGCAAACCGCGCCAATTTACAGCTTCGGTTTTTCGCCCGCCCATCTGTTAACACCGACCATTTTTTATAGTTGCTCTATTTCCCTAAAGGGAAAAAAGCAA
>JAAEZN010000161.1:576-2169 GCA_018222835.1 Algicola sp.
GTGCCTATACTTTTAAGTATTGTGCCCTTGGCACATGTATGTAACATTTTTAATCTGGAAAACTTTTAAACATATAGTTTTTCCAACACATAACTATTTGAATTACAGATGAAATCAATTTATAAATTATCTACCGCATTATTCTTATCCATTTTATTGGCATCATGCAGCAGCGATGACGATTCTACGCAACTAACAGGTACCGGAATGGTAAAAATTGAATTTGACAACAGCGTATCCGGGGACGACCTTATTTTAGGATCTTCCTACACCAATTCCCAAAATGAGACCTTGACCATAGAACGCCTAAACTACATTGTCGGGAATTTTAGGTTGACCGATGCGGATGGTAATATATTCACCTATCCTAAGGATGCGGGCTTTTTTATAACAAGCGAAGAAACCGGCAATACAGAAGTAGTTCTTGCCGATGTTCCTGCCGGTAAATACACTTCATTAACGTTTGGTATTGGTGTGGACCAGGAAAAATATCTCTTGGGAGCCGAAGGACAGGGAGACCTCCTTACCGAAGCAGAAAACAATAACATGATGTGGTCCTGGCAAGCTGGCTATAAGTTCCTGAATTTTGAGGGAACGTTTACCTCGGCCACGGTTACCGATGACACCAATTTTAAGATTCATATGGGAAGTCACGGTTCCAGCTTGGACAATTACAAGGAAACCACGCTAAGCCTTGGAACAGATGCCTTGGTCAGTGATGATATGACCCCGATCATCCATCTTGTAGCCAATGCCGGCAAGATACTGGATGGACAGCATAAAATATCGCTTACCGAACAAGCGGTAATTATGGTCAGCGAGGAAAAATCACCCCTAATCGCCACAAACACATCAAATATGTTCACTGTGGATCACGTACACAACGGAGACGGAAGCTCACACTAGATTTATTATGGGCTGTTCATTTTATGAACAGCCCTCAAATTCAATTTTATACTTATGAAACATCTAATATGGGCAATCCCGCTAATGATGTTATCTGCCTGCAGCCAAAACGATGAGGAGTACCAGAGTATTGATGACAACGAACTCTTGTCCGTTACCATACCTTCAAACTTTCCGCCAATGATCTATAATGCAGAGGCCAATCCTCCGACCAAATTCGGTTTTGAATTGGGAAAAAAACTGTTTTATGATGGTAAATTATCAGCAAACGGTTTTATATCCTGTGGTTTTTGTCATGAACAAAAATTTTCGTTCACGCACCATGGTCATCAATTTAGCCATGGCATAAACGATTTAGAAGGAACCCGAAACACACCCTCGATTGCCAACATGGCTTTCTTTTCGGAATTTGCTTGGGACGGAGCCACCAATCACTTGGATCTTTTTCCCATAATCCCGATTACAAACGAGGTGGAAATGGGAGAAACCATGACAGGAGTTCTTCAAAAATTACAGAAAGATGGCGATTACCAAAATGCATTCAATGCCGCATTTGAAGAAGGCGGCGTAAGCCACGAGAACTTTTTAAAGGCCATTGCACAGTTTATGGCGCTGATCGATTCCGATAACTCCAAGTAAGATATATTTGTACGGGACGAAGATGGGGTTACTTTGACCGACCAAGAA
>JAAEZN010000080.1 GCA_018222835.1 Algicola sp.
GTATACACCAATAATCCCCGAAGACGTGGGTTTAAATACGAGCCTTGGCACTATAGCTATGCCCCGATATCCATATCCATGCTGACCGCTTACAGAAAACTGAACATTTTAAAACTTCTACAAAAGGAAGAGTTTATAGGCAGCGAGCATTTTACTACGGGCTTTATAAAAACCTATGTTCAAGATAATATTCTGGACATAAACCCCGTGCTCCTATAAGGCTTTTTTTGTATCTTGAATCATCAAGAACACTAACCCATGAGAAGAGGAAGTTGGCGCATTCGCATACTTATTGGTCTGGCCATTGTAGCCTTTGCCTTTGTACGAAGGTGCAGCAACCAAGAAGAAAACCCCTATACCGGTAGAACCCAGAACATAAATATGACGGCCGAGCAAGAAATTGCCATTGGCCTGCAAAGTGCTCCCGAAATGGCGCAACAGCATGGAGGGCTCTATCCCGATGAACGCATGCAAGCCGTAGTCGATGCAGTGGGCAACAAACTGATAAAAAACAGTGTGGCCCGCGAAACACCCTATCAGTATGATTTTCATTTGCTGGCCGATGATCGTACCGTAAACGCATTTGCTCTTCCTGGCGGACAGATATTTATAACTTACGCCCTCTTTTCACAGCTCAACGAGTCACAATTGGCCGGCGTACTTGGCCACGAAATAGGACATGTAATCGGGCGGCACTCCGCGGAGCGCATTGCCGAGAGTACTTTTTGGCAAACATTGGCCACCGGTGCTTCGGTAGGTGGCGATATGGGGAACTTGGTTGCAGGTATCGGTCAAAACACATTACTTACCAACGGAAGGAGCGATGAACTGGAAAGCGATGAACTTGGTGTTTTGTTTATGATCAAAGCAGGATATGATCCCTACCAAATGATCGAGGTGATGAAAATCCTAAAAGCTGCCGCAGGACCAAATAGGGTTCCAGAATTCCAAAGTACCCATCCGGACCCAGAAAACAGAATTGAAAAAATACAAGAGGCCATCCAAAAATATTCAGGTCGATAGAATTGGCCTTTTATCGATAAAACAAGGCGGTTGGCAATAATTCTGTACCTTTGAACGAACCCAAATCCTACTGACGTTCTCTTAATCTTTTATGCTGTAAAAAGAGAGAACACATGGGAACACTATTACATTTTAAAGATCTCTATTTAGAGGCATTTGACGATTGCAGACCTAGCTTTGTGGTATTCTTTTTAAAAGGATACTCTATTTTTTGCGCAGCCATGTTTGTATTGGCTGTTTACGCATTTTTGTACAGAGCTTTTACTGGCTTTGAATTCTAAGCCGCGAGACACACTCTTTTGCAAGGACACTAAATATGTAAATGAGCAAAAAAGCCCATCCAAATTGGATGGGCTTTTTTCGTAAGACGAATAAACTCCTTTTTATTTTTTCTTCATAGCAGCTTCTAGTACGGCTTGGGCGTCGGTAGCATTGGATAATTTGGCGTATTTAATAGCCGTCATACCCCCGTCGCAACGCTTTTTAAGATCGGCACCGTTATCAATAAGTACCTGAAGAACTTCCGCCTTATTGTACCGTGCAGCATAATGGATAGGTGCCTTGCCCAATGATTTTTGGTTGACATCCTCTCCAAGCTCAATAAACTTTTTTACAGTATCCACATCGCCTTGCATAACTGCCTTGCAAAAAGCACTAAGGTCGTCTGGCGTTTCCATTTCGATTTTCACATCTGTGTTGATGGTTTTCAGCTCGTTGGCAGAAATACCGCTTAAGGCCAACATGCACAATGCGGCCACTGTAAAGATTGTTTTTTTCATGATGAATTGTTTTTGATTAATGATTTTACTTGTTATAAAAATAGACTCCCTTAAACCTAAGATGTTACAGGATTAACAGTTATATAACTAAATTTTAACAATGCCTCAAAAAAATCATAAAACTATTAACAAATTAACAATCAGAAAATTAACTAAAAACTAGGGGATCCAAGCAGATCATTTTATTTTTGCAATACAATATTTCACTATGAGCAAAAAGGTAATTCTTATGATTTTGGATGGATGGGGAAAATCTCCAAATCCAAAAGTTTCGGCCATCGCTAAGGCCAATACACCATTTATAGATTCACTGTACACCAAATATCCCGATGCCGACCTCCATACCGATGGAATGAACGTAGGTTTGCCCGAAGGACAAATGGGAAACAGCGAGGTAGGACATATGAACCTTGGTGCGGGGAGAATTGTGTATCAAGACCTGGCCAAAATCAACAAAGCCGTAAAAGAAGATACCTTAAAAAACGAGAAAGTACTCAAAGAAGCATTTGAATACGCAAAAGCAAACCATAAACCGGTCCACTTTTTAGGATTGGTGAGCGATGGTGGCGTACATAGCCATATCGACCATTTAAAAGCCTTAATAAAAGCTGCTGACGAAAGCGGGGTAAAGAACTCCTTTGTACATGCATTTACCGATGGCAGGGATGTAGATCCTAAAAGCGGAAAAGGCTTTCTAGTAGATCTGAACCAGTATTGTTCGGACAAGAAAACCCAACTGGCCACTGTGATCGGACGCTATTATGCCATGGATCGGGATAAACGTTGGGAACGCGTAAAACAAGCTTACGATGTTGTTGTAAATGCCCACGGCGAAAAAGTCCAGGATATTGGCAAAGCCATGCAAAAAAGTTATGACGATGGGGTTACGGACGAGTTTATTAAACCATTGGTCATGACCGATTCCAACAACGAGCCCATCGCAAAGATCAAAGATGGTGATGTGATCATTTTCTTCAATTTTAGGACCGATCGCGGTCGTGAGTTGACCCAAGCCTTGAGCCAACAAGATTTCCATGAGCAAAATATGCACAAGTTAGACTTGTACTATGTCACCATGACCAACTATGATGAATCCTTTAAGGGAATCAAAATTATTTTCAACAAAGAAAACATAAAGGACACCCTTGGTGAAATCTTGGCCAAAAATGGCAAAAAACAAATTCGGATTGCAGAAACCGAAAAATATCCCCACGTCACCTTTTTCTTTAATGGGGGCCGTGAAGAACCTTTTGATGGAGAAAAACGTATTCTTTGCCCTTCTCCAAAAGTTGCCACCTACGACCTTCAGCCAGAAATGAGCGCTTACGATATCCGGGACGCCATTGTACCAGAATTACAAAAAGGCGAAGCCGATTTCGTCTGCCTCAATTTTGCAAATCCCGACATGGTTGGGCACACCGGTGTAATGGAAGCAGCTATTAAAGCCTGTGAAACTGTGGACGAGTGTGCAAAGGATGTGATTACCGCTGGATTGGAAAATGGTTATTCCACTATTGTGATTGCCGACCACGGAAACTGTGACACCATGGTGAACCCAGATGGCAGCCCAAACACGGCACACACAACAAATCCCGTACCTCTTATTCTCGTAGATAACGATATAAAAGAGGTAAAAAGCGGCGTTTTAGGTGATATAGCCCCAACTATTCTAAAATTATTGGAGGTACCACAACCTGAGCTCATGACCCAAAAACCTTTGGTTTAAGTCAAATGTTATTAAATCCATAGAATCAATTTATCTTTGCAGCTATGATCAAAGTAAAGACAGCAGAGGAAATTGAATTAATGCGCGAAAGTGCTTTGGTGGTTTCCAGAACATTGGGCATGTTGGCCAAAGAAATTAAGCCTGGGGCCAATCCGTTAAAGTTGGACAAAATGGCCGAGGAATTTATACGTGAACAAGGTGCCGTTCCCGGTTTTTTGGGTATGTACGACTTTCCGAACACGCTCAACTGGAGCCCGAACGCCCAAGTGGTCCACGGTATTCCCAACAACGAACCGTTAAAGGACGGCGATATTATCTCCGTAGATTGTGGGGCTGTAAAAAATGGATTCCATGGCGACCATGCCTACACTTTTGAAGTTGGTGAAGTAGCCGAGGAAACCAAAAAACTGCTCAAGATAACCAAAGAGTCGCTTTACATTGGTATTCGCGAATTTAAGCTTGGCAATAGGGTTGGCGATGTAGGTTATGCCATTCAGAAATATACAGAAGACCACGGTTACGGTGTAGTTCGCGAATTGGTCGGACACGGCCTGGGCAGGGAACTGCATGAAGACCCGCAAATGCCCAATTATGGAAAAAGAGGACGCGGCAAAAAGTTTGTAAATGGCATGGTAGTGGCAATCGAACCTATGATCAATATGGGGACCAAGCGTATAAAACAGCTCAAGGATGGCTGGACCATACTGACCGCCGATGGTAAACCCAGTGCCCACTTTGAGCATGATGTGGCTTTAGTTGACGACAAACCGGAACTACTATCCACTTTCCAATATATTTACGAAGCTTTGGGAATTACCAGCGATGAGGAAGATGAGTTCCGTACCAAGAAGTTGGTGTTATAAAAACACCCTATCTTGTTTGACGCGAATTTTTCCAACAACTCGAATAAATGCCCCAAATCATTTATAAAAACGAGTCCTACTTTATCATTGGATTATGCATGAATATCCACAATGGACTTGGTAAAGGATTCAGTGAAGCGGTTTATAGCGATGCTCTTGAAATTGAATTAAAATCCAATGGAGTTCCATTCCAGAAAGAAGCTAAATTCAATATCATCTACAAGGAAAAAAACTGAAGCATCACTACTATGCTGATTATTTAATAGATGGAAAGATTATCCTAGAACTTAAGGCCGTTGAAAAAATCACCATTGTCCATACCAAACAAACATTGAACTACCTAGCAGCATCCAAAATGAAATTGGGATTAATTGTAAACTTTGGTGAAGATAGTTTAGCCCATAAAAGAGTAATATTGTAATCCAATTGGTGAAAATTCGTGTAACTCGTGTCAAAAATATTTAAATACTTTCTTAATCTAATCCCCCGACCTTTACTGATCCGATCAAGCTATTGGGTGCGACCATTGATTGCCATATCCCTAAAAGGAAACAAGTACACCGACCCTATTGACGGAAAATCGTTCAAGAAATTTTTGCCATACGGTTATGAAAACCCTAGAGAGAATGTGCTTTCTCCTTCTACCCTTTCTTTAGAAAGGCACCGTTTGCTTTGGTTGTACCTGAAAAACAAAACCGAGTTCTTCAACAAACCATTAAAACTCTTGCACTTTGCCCCGGAACAGGCTTTTTATAACCGATTTAAAAAGCTCGATAATCTAGAGTACACAACAACTGACTTAAATTCCCCCTTGGCAGATGTGAAAGCGGATATTTGCAACCTCCCTTTTAAAGATGACACCTTTGATGTAATCTTATGCAACCATGTACTGGAACACATACCGAACGACACTAAGGCAATGGAGGAGCTTTACCGGATCATGAAACCCGGCGGATGGGGCATATTCCAAATTCCACAAGACATACATCGGGAAAAAACTTTTGAGGACGATTCGATAACGGACAAAAAAGAACGAGCCAAAATTTTTGGGCAATACGATCATGTCCGCATATACGGAAGGGACTATTTCGACAAACTCCGTAACATAGGCTTTACCGTCAAAGAAGAGGATTACACAAAGACACTACCAACCGAAGAGGTCGAAAAATACCGTCTGGCTAAAGGGGAAATTATTCCTTTTGTTTCCAAATAAATAGCATCACCCCTTAATCATGTTTTGGCGCAAATATCAGTTTAAGTTTTGTTGACTTATCAAACTCTCAAATCCCAGTGTAAAAAACTCTTGTGTTTCTCCGTTTTCATCCAAATAGATAATGTACGCTTCCAATTCAGCATGATTCTTTAGCACCTCCTTGGAGTCCTCCAAATCCATTGCCATAAAAGAAGTGGCATAAGCATCGGCCAATGCACACGTCTTCGCCACAACACTTGTAGCCAAAACATTCGAATTTTTTGTATAACCTGTTTTTGGGTCGATGGTATGCACAAACTTCTCCCCAGTTTCAGGGTCCACTCTAAATTTTCTATAATTCCCCGAAGATGCCATAGCAACATCTTTTAAAGAAACAATCTGTTTAAGTTGGCGACCATCTTTCACTTGAGGGTCATCAATCCCAACGGACCATTGCTTACCAGAATCCAGATTTTTCCCCTTGGCAAGCACCTCTCCGCCTACTTCGACCAGATAATTCTTGATACCATTTTCATCGAGCATGGCTCCCAGTCGGTCTATTGCATATCCTTTTGCCACTGCATTAAAATCAAACCGGATGGATGGATGTGATTTGGTTATGGTATTATCCCCGTTCAACTGCACCTTGCCCCATCCAACATAACTCAATAAACTATCCACGCGCAAACTATCGAGCTCTATTTGATTTCCTGGACCGAAACCCCACGCATTGGCCAAAACCCCAACAGTAGGATCAAAATAACCGTTTGAAGCATTGTGAACCTTACTGGATATCTCGAATACTTCTTTAAACATTTTATCTACCTTGACAGTGGAATCCCCTTGGTTGATTTTTGAGATATCGGAATCCGGGATATATGTTGACATGGATTGATTCAGCACCTGAAACACAGAGTCGATCTCTTGTTGGTAATCCAGCTCTTTATCCGCAATATAGATTATGGAATAAGTAGTGCCCAATGCATTGCCCCATGTTTGGTTCTTTACAACTTCCTTGGGCGTGCAGCTAAAAAGGAGTACCATTAACCCAAAAAAATAGACTTTATTCTTCATATTATATTTCTATTAATCCTTGATAATCGACCACGTATTCCTCATCCAAATAAAGAGGTTCTGTTCTGTCCGAAGCATTCCATAGCCCTACCCCGGCAAAATAGGTCTTAGCCTCAAACTTTTCTGCATGGTCTTTTACGGTCCGCATCAATTCATCATCATACTCTCTTGGGTTTAGTGGAAACTCAACATTTCGCACCACAATAAAGTGCAATACTTTTTCCTTGAGGCACACATATTGTGGGTTTTTTTTGAGCTTACTGTTAATGGCCATAAACTCAAAACCGTCCGCTTCTAACTCCTTACCGACAATGTTCATGGCCAGATTATGGAGTTCCTGTTCTGTTAATTCTCTTCCCATAACAAAAAAACCGATGCTTGAGCATCGGTTTGGTTTTATTTATACCTCTCGGCAATGCTCGAGGTGATCATTCAACTTGGTATTATCCTCCAAAGTCATCGAATCTGATATTCTCATCTGGAATACCAAAGTCCTCTCCCATTTTTTGAACTGCTTTGTTCATCAACGGTGGACCGCAGAAATACAATTCAATGTCTTCTGGAGCTTCGTGATGGTTCAAATAGTTATCGATCACACAATTATGGATGAAACCTACGAAACCATCTCCTTCTTCATCATTAATATCCTTTTTCACTTTCCAGTTATCTTCTTCCAAAGGTTCAGATAGTGCCAAATAGAACTTGAAGTTAGGAAATTCTTTTTCCAATTGCTTAAAGTGATCTAAGTAGAACAATTCTCTCTTGGAACGACCTCCGTACCAGTAAGTCACTTTTCTGTTCGTCTTTAATGTTTTGAACAAGTGGTACAAGTGCGAACGCATAGGTGCCATACCAGCTCCACCACCTACATAAAGCATTTCTGCATCTGATTCGTTGATGAAGAATTCACCAAATGGACCTGAGATGGTTACCGGGTCACCCTCTTTCAAGTTAAAAATGTAAGATGATGCAATACCTGGGTTCACATCCATCCATCCATTTTTAGATCTATCCCATGGTGGGGTAGCAATACGAACGTTCAACATAATCTCCCTTCCTTCTGCAGGGTAAGAGGCCATAGAGTAGGCTCTTTCAACAGTTTCCGGGTTCTTCATTACCAATGGCCATAGATTGAACTTATCCCATTCTGCTTGGAACTTATCTGGCGTTTCATGCTCTTCCGGGTGGGCAGTAATATCCATATCTGAATATTTTACCTCACATGGTGGTATCTCAATTTGGATATATCCACCTGCTTTGTAGTTCATTTCTTCTGGAATCTCTACCACAAATTCCTTGATAAATGATGCTACGTTATAGTTACGAACTACTTTGGCTGCCCATTTCTTAATCCCGAATACTTCTTCTGGAATGGTGATTTCCATGTCCTGCTTCACCTTGACCTGACAGGCCAAACGAGCTCCATGTTGCAACTCCTTTTTAGAAAAATGGGGAGTTTCTGTTGGTAATGCCTCGCCTCCACCAGAAAGCACATGGCATTCGCATTGGATACAAGTTCCACCACCACCACATGCTGATGGCAAAAATATTTTTTGATTACCCAAGGTAGTCAACAAGGACCCCCCTGAACTTACCTCTAACTCCTTTTCTCCATTGATCTTAATGGTAACTGGTCCGGATGGAGATAGTTTTTCTTTAGTGAACAACAAAAGTGCCACTAACAATAACAACAAAACAAGAAATGCTACTACGGTAATAAGTATAGTACCTCCGGTACTGGCGGCTAATATCATCTTTATTTGTTTATGGCTTCGTTATATGAGATTGCTTTTTCGTTATCCTCAATCTCTTCTTTAATTTCTTTTTCTTCCTTAGTGGTTTCCACTGTTGTGCTCTGGGTTTCCTCTGGCGGCTCATTGTCACCGGTAAGCATACCTCCAAAACTCTGGAACCCTATCCCCATTAATCCTGTAATGATGAATGTGATTCCCAAACCACGCAATGGTGCCGGTACATTGGAATATCGGATTTTCTCTCGAATGGCGGCAATGGCCAAAATAGCCAAAAACCATCCTATACCAGAACTGATTCCATAATTAAGAGCTAACCCTATATTTGGAATATCTCTTGTCTGCATAAAAAGTGACCCACCCAAAATAGCACAGTTTACCGCTATCAACGGCAAGAAAATACCTAGTGAGTTGTACAAAGAGGGAGAAAATTTTTCCACCACGATCTCTACCAATTGTACCATTGTTGCAATGGTGGCAATAAATAGAATAAACGATAGAAAACTAAGGTCGTAATCTGCATACTCAGGCCCCAACCATACCAATGCTCCATCTTGAAGCAAATACTTATCCAACAACCAGTTCAAAGGTACTGTAACACCCAAAACGAATATTACAGCAGCTCCCAATCCTACAGCGGTAGAAACTTTCTTGGATACGGCCAAATAGGAACACATTCCCAAAAAGACCGCAAACACCATGTTGTCTATAAAAATCGACTTAAAAAATAGTTCTAAATGCTCTAACATGCTCCCTTAGTTTATGCTTCTTCAATTAATGCTCTGTTTCTAGAACGTTGCACCCATATTATGATCCCCACAACAATCAATGCTGCTGGAGGAATAATCATAAATCCATTATTCTCGTACCCTATTGAGTACAATCCCGTTTTTGCAATGGGATCTCCCAGTACCTTGATTCCAAAAAGTGTCCCAGAACCCAAAAGCTCCCTAAAGAACCCAACAATTACCAAGATCACACCATATCCCAACGCGTTTCCTATTCCATCAAGGAAAGCTCTTCGAGGACCATTTCCAAGTGCAAATGCCTCAAAACGCCCCATAATGATACAGTTTGTGATAATAAGTCCAATAAATACCGATAAAGTCTTACTTAAATCGTAAGCAAATGCTTTAAGTACTTGATCCACTACAATTACTAAAGTGGCCACTACCACCAATTGCACAATGATCCTAATTTTTGATGGAATAATATTTCGTATCAACGAGATTACGACATTACCTACCCCCATTACAAACAATACGGATATTGCCATTACCACAGAAGCTTTAAGTTCCGCAGTAATCGCCAACGCAGAACAAATACCCAAAACCTGAATGGTGATAGGGTTGTTATCCGTTAACGGATCTTTTATAAGATTTGCATCTTTTTTTGATAATAGCGCCATATTAATTGGTTCTTATGGTTTCTAAATAAGGTTTGTAAAGCTTAAGGCTTTCTTTGATCATGGCAGCTATCCCATTACCTGTAATGGTAGCACCTGCCAAGGCATCCACAGCATTGTCTTCTTTATCACTGTTCAATGGATCGTTGTTTCCTTTTGCCACGGCAATGCCTTCATAAGTTTCACCGTTCAAGACAGACTCTCCTTTGAAATCATCCATAAAAAAGCGCTGGTTAATGTTAGATCCAAGACCTGGGGTTTCTCCTTTGTGATCAAAAAAGACCCCTTTAACTTCCATGTTTTCATCCAAGGAAATATATCCCCAAATAACATCCCAAAGTCCTTTTCCGTACATTGGAATGATATAATACTTTTCTCCATCTTTTTCTCCAATCAACAAGGGAAGTTCAACATTTTCACCGGATTTAGCGTTTGACAATGCCTTTTGAACATCGATCAAGTATGCATTTTCTTTCTGAACTACCTCGGAACCATCCCACACCAACTGTTGCGTGATGTATTTTGAGAATTCACCCTCTACGTCGGTTGTCGGTACTTTGGCAACATCTCCATCACCTTCATTTTGATTGACCCCCATTGCATAAAGGATGTTCTGTTGTTTTTCAAAGCGTTGATTCTCATCAATCCTTGGCTTGAGGCCGGTTGCCAAAAAAGCAAGTATAGATCCTACAACAACCACCATGATCGCTGCAAAAATTACCGTATAACTATTCTTTTCCGTATTCATTGCCATTACACTTACGCTGTTTCCGTTTTTAATGAATCTACCTCATCCGAAGTTCTAGGATAAATGGTAGCCGTCTTCAATCGTTTTAATCTCTTCTTGATATTGCCCCTTACAACGTAGTGATCAATGGTAGGTGCAAATACGTTCATTAATAAGATGGCCAAGAACACACCTTCTGGATATCCAGGATTGAATACCCTGATCATTACCGAAAGGAATCCGATAAAGAATCCATAGTACCACTTACCTTTATTGGTCTGGGAGCCCGTTACAGGATCCGTTGCCATAAATACGATACCGAAGGCCAATCCGCCTACCAATAAGTGTTGCCAGTAAGGGAAGCTCATTAATGTATAGAACTTACTGTATTCTGGTAACCAACCAGCACTTACAATTCCATTAAATATCAATCCCATGGCCAAAGAGCCTAGAACGGCACTAACCATAATTCTCCATGAGGCAATTTTTGTAAATACTAGAAAGAGGCCTCCCAACAAAATCAAAAGTGCCGAGGTTTCACCCACTGATCCGGGAATAAACCCGTAGAACATATCCAACAGTGAATAACTATGTTCCGCACCTTGTGCCAAAGAGCCAAGAACAGTTTCGCCAGAAATAGCATCGGCCGTACCAGCCGTATCAACAGCCCCGTGCACCCAAACTTTGTCCCCACTCATCCATGTAGGATAAGCAAAGAATAAGAAGGCGCGAATGGTAAGCGCAGGGTTCAAAATATTCATACCTGTTCCACCAAAAACCTCTTTTCCGATAACCACACCAAAGGCTACGGCCACGGCCAACATCCAAAGGGGCAAATCTACCGGAACGATCAATGGCACCAACATACCGGTCACCAAATAACCTTCTTCTATCTCATGTTTTTTGATAACACAGAACAAAAACTCAATAGCAAGTCCAACTCCATAGGAAACAATAACCAACGGAAGCACTTTCCATAGACCTAGGAGAAAATTGTCCATAGTCCAAAAACCTGCACTAAAAAAGCCATTTGACACAGCCTCAATCTCTCCCAATGCCAAATAGTGCTGATATCCGGTATTGAACATCCCAAATATCAAACAGGGAACAAGTGACATAACCACGGTGTTCATGGTACGCTTTAGGTCGTCCGCTCCTTTTATGTGCGTTCCATTGTGGGTAGTCTCTTTAGGGGTAAACAAAAAGGTATGGAATCCGCTAAAAACTGGGAACCATTTTTTGTCCTGATTCTTTACTCTGAACGCGTGTAATTTTTCTTTCATTCCCATATTATCCAAGCTCTTTTTGTAACAAATCCAAACCTTCCCTGATAATTTGCTGGTGAGGTTGTTTTGAGATACATATAAATTCTGTCAATGCGAAGTCTTCAGGGGCTACCTCGCAAAGCCCCAATTGCTCCATTTCGTCCAAATCCTTGATCATACAGGCTTTTAACAACTGCATTGGGTAAATATCCAACGGAAACACCTCTTCGTACAGGCCAGTGACCACGAAAGCCCTGTGCTCGCCATTGGTATTGGTATTAAGATCATATTTCTTTTTGGGCTGCAACCATGAGAAAGTCAAGGCCCTTGTTGTTGAAATCTTGTTGAATACCGGTTTGTTCCATCCAAAGAACTCATAATCATCCCCTTCTGGAATTGCCGTAACCGTATTGTTGTAAAAACCTAAATATCCTTCGGTATTGGTTTTGACACCTGTAAGCACATCACCATTAATTAACCTAAATCGATCCTGCTTTACACCACTTGCATACAAAAAGGTAGAAATTTCAGCACCAATTTTAGTTTTGTAATATTTAGGCTCCTTGATGACGGAACCGGCCAAGGCAACGGTTCTTTCCGCATTGAACTTACCTGTAAGCAAAAGCTCGCCCAACATAACAAGATCTTGGGGAGAAATAGTCCAAACCGTCTCACCTTTATTGACAGGGTCTATCTTATTGATCTGCGTACCCACCAAACCAGCTGGGTGCGGGCCAGAAATCTTGTGAAGCTCAATACCTTCGATATCATTAAATGGCGACCTATTGGATTTTCCAATGGTTACATGGATTTTTCCCGGGGTAAGCTTGCCAAGACCCATTATGGCCGCTTGAATTTCCTGCTCTTTATCCTTTAGGATAAAATCGGGATCGGCCGCCAATGGCGCTGTCCCGTAGGCAGAAACAAAAATAGCTTTTGGGGTCACACTCGGATCAGCGATTACATCGTAGGGCCTCTGTTTTATAAAGGGCCAACCACCACATTGCAGTAGGTAGGACTTGATAGCCTCACCACTTGCAGTGTCCAAATCCGGAACCTTATTTATTACGTAATTTTGTTCTTTGTCGGCAAGGACCTTAAGTGTTAAGATTCTTCTCCTTGCTCCCCTAACAATTTCCACAAGTTCACCGCTCACTGGGGAAACAAAGTGCATTTCTTCGTTGTTCTTGTTATAAAAGAGGGGCTCGCCCGCTTTTATATCCTCCCCTTGCTTTACCAACATTTTTGGAGTGATACCATGGAAATCATCTAGGTTCAGGGCATAAACGTTACTAGTAACAGCTTTGGAAATCGTCTGTTCTGCCGCCCCGACGAGGTTGATATTCAACCCCTTTCTAATCCGGATGTCTTTAGACATATTATTGTAGACCTTTTGTTATCAAAATCGGACGCAAAAATAGTACTAAAAGGATTGTTTTCATAATAATTAACCATAAAATTGGGATTATACCGAGCTTAGTTCACCGGGCATACTTTTTGTTTAACTTTACCCAAAATTGTTGCCTTTGATGCGTTTTACCTACTTTGTGTTGTTGTTTGTATGGATTTGTAGCTCTGCTTTTGCCCAAGTAATGGAAGAGGTAGATCCTCCAGAAAATATAAGGACCATTGTTTTTAAAGGTCCCACGGACGACCAATTTCCAGTGGTCAAGCTTGGTGAACCAATGACTTTGGAGTTTGATGACCTACTGGCCAACGAACAGGACTATTACTACAAAATAATTCATTGCGACTACGACTGGACCCCTTCGCAACTCCTAAAGTCGCAGTACCTATCCGGAACGGACAACCAACGTATTATAGATTACGAAAACAGCTACACTACCTTACAGCCCTACTCCAACTACAGGCTCACCATACCGAACGAGAATGTAAACCTAAGGGTTACCGGAAATTATATATTGGAGATCTATAACAGCTACGGGGAGCTTCAGTTTTCCAGAAGGTTTGTTGTTTTTCGTGACGCGGTTACCGTTTCGGGCACAGTAAAACGTTCACGTGATTTTGATTACATCAATACAAAACAGGTGGTGCAATTCAACATTAATACGGCCGCCTTTCGTGTCGTGAACCCCAAAAAAGAAGTAAAAGTGGCCATTTTGCAAAACCATCAGTGGCCGACCGCATTGTACAATATCGCACCCCAGTTCACGATTGGCACCGAACTAGTGTACAAATACGATAAAGAGACCAGCTTTTTTGGTGGTAACGAGTTTTTGAATTTCGACACAAAAGACCTTCGCTCACCTACTTTTGCGATTTCGAGAATTGAAATGAGGGATGTGTACCATCATTATTTGTTCACCAACGAATATCGGTACGACCAAGAATACACTTACTTTCCGGATATAAATGGAGATTTTGCGGTACGCACGCTCCAAGGCGACGACGTTTCAAGGGAAGCTGAATATACCCAAGTTCATTTTAGCCTACCCTACACCAACCAGATAGGTCTGGACAATGTTTTTGTTATAGGGAAGTTCAACAATTATGCATTGGAAGAAGAAAATAAAATGATATTCAATGAGGAAACCGGAAAATTCGAGACTTCCTTGATGATAAAACAGGGCTTTTATAATTATAAATATGTTGTTCAACGGGCAGATGGTTCCCTAGAGCCACATTTAGTAAGCGGCAATTTCCATTTCACCGAGAACAACTATTTAATTTTGGTCTATTATCGCGATTTTGGCGAAATGTACGACAGCATCATCGGAATTGGCTCCGTGAACTCTAGAAATATCAGCAATTAACTATCTTTAAGATCAAATCCTTCAGCAAGACATGAGCAAAAAAGGCGGTCTGATCACAAAAGGTCGATACGAACTTCAGTTTAGAGGTGTTAAATGTCTCAACTGTGGACACCCTCTGGACATTAGCGATAAGTATTGCCCCAACTGCTCACAAGCGAACAGCACCAAAAAACTCACACTCAGGGATTTTTTCGACGAATTCTTTTCCAACCTCATCAATTACGATTCCAAACTATTTAAAACATTATCGGCCCTATTGCTCAGACCAGGCAAGATGACCAAGGATTATGTTAATGGAAAAAGAGTTACCTACACCAATCCGTTCCGCTTTTTGTTGAGTGTAGCCTTTGTGTATTTTTTGATAGTAACCTACAACAACCAGTTTACCAGTCTAGATGATGCCGCCAAAGATTTTGATGGCACCATATATAATGGAGCATTTGGTGTCGATTTAAATTCTGGTGATTTGAAAATTGATAGTGTTGCCCTGAAAAAGCAGACCGAACAGACCATGACACGATTGGACTCCATACAAAAAGATAGACCCGGATTCCTGTCCGGCATCTCAATACTGGACTCTACAGGAACCGACAGTCCAGACCTATTGGAGCAACAGCAATTTATAGATACCCTAGGGGTTTTTGTAAATACCATGAACGAAGTAAAAAAACGGAAAGATTCTTTTATGCACGCCAATCCGATAGACTACTATAAAACACTCGAAGAAAAATCCGGAATAGATGCCTTCTCCAAAAAAGCGGAATTTTTTGGGTTGTACATCAAAAAAGATACTCTGCACAATTTTGAACAGGCCAAGACCATGTACAATATCAAGGAGAGCACGACCAACAAAATGGCTTTTAATTTCTCCAACAGTATTTGGAAGGTAATGAGCAGGCCCGGCACTTGGATAAACGATACTATATCCAAACTCCCTTTTGTCATATTTTTCTTTATGCCCGTCTTTACCCTCTTCATTTTCTTGGTTTACATCAGAAATAAATATACCTACACCGATCATCTCATATTTAGCTTTCACAATCAATCACTCTTATTTATATTGCTCATCCTAAGCCTAACATTGGATTCCATCTTCAATATTAGCAGCTCAGGAATCTTTTTGATCATATTTGGCATATACCTATATAAAGCGATGCGAAATTTTTATGGTCAGGGACGATTTAAAACTATTGTGAAATACATTTTTCTGAACACTATATTTATGATTCTGGCCTTTTTGACCATCATAGTTACGTTTACAGGAAGTGTCTTTACCTATAATTAATATGTTTACACAAGTAACCAAAGGAATTAAAGTTTCTGTCAACACCACTTTTGAAGGTACTTTCTTTAAAAATTACAAGGTACACTACGCATTCGGATATACCGTAACCATTGAAAATCTTGGAAAGGATACCGTTCAGCTTACAGCAAGGCACTGGGACGTGTTCGATGCCCTAAAAGAAATGGAGACCGTAGATGGCGAAGGCGTAATCGGAAGAAAACCCGTTATAAGACCCGGCAAATCCTACACCTATAGCTCGGGCTGTCTTTTAGCTTCGCCCGTGGGAGCCATGCGCGGGCATTATTACATGGTCAATTTCTCAAACGCTGAAGAATTCGAGGTAGAAATTCCCACTTTTAAGTTCGCTGCACCCTTCGCAATAAACTAATCCAGATCATTTTCTATTCGATATCGGTTTACTTACCTTTGGAGCCATTGTAACACACTTAAAAATAATTCAATGGGAAAAGGATTTTTTCAAGTACCTACCGCAATCAACGAACCCGTAAAAAGTT
>JAAEZN010000162.1 GCA_018222835.1 Algicola sp.
TCGTCGGAGAATTCAAGGGACAAAAGCTACAGGAATACTTGGATTGGGCTTCCCAAAAGGCCGATGAGATCGATCCCTTGGTATAGGATCCCGAACGATCCAAAGTTTCTGATTGCCATATGCATTTAATGGTTTACCGATTACTTAATGTTTGATGTTTTTTGGACATTATAGACCAAGGGAACAGCCTGAATTGAACTTTTTCCCAAACCCTTCCTTATACCGGTTTTGTAGTTATCAACATGGTCATTTGGAATTCCATACAGTTTGGTCTCAATTGGGGCCATTTTAATCCATTGGAAGCTGTATTATATTTTATTCACAAATAACTGATTACCAGTTATTTGAATGAATATCTATTGTACTTTTCACATATCAATAATCGTCTAACCCTTAAACGTTTACGATATGCGAAAATCTTTCTTCATTACCTTAGTATTGCTTTTTACCTCCAGTGCCCTTTTGGCCCAGATCGGGGGTATCGAGGATTCGGTCAACGATATTTCAGATACCATTCGGGCCATCTTTCCCATAATCCTGGGGGTCATCTTTTTGGTGGGTTTCCTGTTCAATGCCGGACATTTCTTTGGGGAAAATGCTGACCTAAAAAGGGGCATTACCCGTGTCTTGGTCTTTGTGCTGATCGCCGGTGCCGTTGTGGGCATCTTTACCTATCTCATCGGAATCGTGGTCTGATGAAACAGTTCGAAGTCTATAGAAATATACGAAAGCGGGCCATGATCATGGGGCTGTCCATTTCCTTGTTTGCCCTGATGATGGTGTCTATCATCTGTTCGCTTTTGATCATCATTTTTTCGTTTCATTTTGGTGTCATCGTTGGCCTACTGCTCTTCAATGTCCTGCTCTTTGGGGCATTGTTGCAGTGGGTGATGAAACCTTTCCAATGGAAGGTAGTGCAAACCTTTCCCAAGACCATAAGCCTAAAACAATTGAACCCCTTTGACTATGTCTAAACTTAATTTCAATTCATATCATCCCATACTGGATATCCAAAACCATGTTGTTTTTGGAAGCAATGGCAATGTGGTATTGTGTTATCAAGTAGAATTACCTGAGATATACTCCCTTTCTGAAACGGATTTTGAAGCATTGCATGGAATGTGGTTCCAAGCCTTTAAATCCTTGCCGGTGGGTACGGTTATCCACAAGCAGGATATGTATCAAAAGAAAGGTTATGATGCTAGGAACCTTCCAAGGGACACCATTCTGGCAAAGGCTACCCATGATTATTTTGTGGGTAGGGAGCTTTTGGATCATCAGAGTTATCTCTTCTTTGTACTTCCTCTTGATAAAGCCCTTAATGCCACCAAATATGTCAATCCCTTTCGAAAAGTGGAGAAAGGGATGCACCGGAAACTGGATGTACAAGTTGCTGAATTTGTGACCGCCGTCAACGATGCCATATCCTATATCAACAATACTAGAAGCGCGTCCCTGGTTCCAATGATACCTGAGAGTATCTTGGCCTATACCCATGAATATTATAATGGATTCAATATGGATTTTGATACGGATATCCAGTTCGGAAAAGGTCCGATTACTATTGGAGACCACTTTTTTGATGTCATGGCCATCAATAATGAAGGCTGTTTTGGTGAAACTGTTCAGAGTAGTGTGCCCAATGGGAAGTTCAGTTCGGACGGATTCAGTTTTCACAAAGGATTTTTGGATAGTCTGGGATTGGAGTTGGGGGAAAACCATATGATCAACCAAATCCTTTATCTGGATGATATCCATCAATGGCGTAGACTATTGGACAAAAAAATAGAAGAACTCTCCAAGAGCTCCAATTTTGGTTCACAGAACAAAGTGGTTCACAATAAGATTGAGGATATTTTGAATAAGATCAATGGGGATGAAACTTCACGGATCGTACGTGGCCATGTCAATGTTGTCTTTTGGCATACAGAAGTAGGGGCGTTGAAGCGGATAGCCTCCAACATCAAGGCTGCATTGAAGGAACTGGACATACGACCCTATCATCCCAATGGGGAAGAACGCACCCATTATTTTCTGAACTCCTACCCCTGTC
>JAAEZN010000006.1 GCA_018222835.1 Algicola sp.
GTTATTGGTGTATGCAAGGTAAAAGCCATATTTTTCCGAGTTTTCATCCATCCAAAGTTTAAGTCCTTCGTATGGTCCGCCCGCTTCAAATTTTTCGGTGACCAAAACATCTCCAGAGGCTTTTGGATATCCGTCGATAATATCTATATCTGTGCCCCAGTGGTGTCTGCTGGTTCCCGGAATGGTGGAATATTCTATGATCTTTTCAATGGCATCCAAAGGGGCCATGCCTTGTTCGTCGGTAAATCGAAGATATTTACGTTCCCAGATACTGCGCTGTCTGTAATAATCCCTGAAACTGGAAGCAATCTTAATGTCGAAGCCGTCCGAATAGGCTGCTTTTTTCATTTCCAAAAAGGATTCGTACGCTTCTTCCCGCAAGTTGATGCCTTCACCAAAAAGCTCTATATCCGCTTTGCCCATTAGCTCTTCGGTAGAATAATCCAAATCGCCAAAGGTTGGGAAAATGGGAGGGATGGCACAGGCCAATCCAGATGCGGAAGCGGTTTTAATGAAGGTTCTTCTTTTCATAAAATGAATTTTTGTACCAAGTTAAGAAGTATTTTTAATTCCTAATTTTGAAAATCGATGAAAGAACAATACGCCGCTTAGCGGTCCAAAAAGAGAAAGCCGGTGTATTCCAGTTCTAAATCCTCAAGCGTTACAAGGTAAAAATATACCCCTTCCGGCAATCCGGTCCCTTGGTTGGTGATCATGGTTCCGATATTGGCAATGCCATGGAACTCGTTGGTGTAATTGATCTGTTCAAATACTTTTTGTCCGTAACGGTTAAAAATGCGTACACTGTTGTTGGGCGACTCTTCCAGATTATCAATAATCCACGAATCGTTGATGCCATCGCCATTGGGGCTTAAAAAATAGTTGCCCAGAGTAGGATTGTTTACGGCAAAAGTATCGGTGGGCAAGGGTACGGTACCAAAAGTGATGGCGGCATAATCACTAGGAACAAAAGTTTCCGAGGTAACAAACCCTTGGGTAATATCTCCGCTAAATCCTGATTTTCCAATAATGGTCCATCTGTTGGAAGCTTTGTGCCAACCTACAACTATAATGGATTCGGCGTCGGCATTCGGTATTGCTTCCAGGGCACTGCGAGGATTCCATGAAACGGTTACTTGTGCTGGAACATCGCTTTGTATAATCCAAAACTCACGGTCGGATACCGTTCCTATTTCCCGCACTTTTTCGCCGGTATCAAAGCTTTCCAAAATAGAGGAAGGACTGGATGGGTCTTCGAAAAAGTAGGCACAAACGGCCAATGGCGTGGCGCTTTGCGAGAGCAGCGTTAATGGTCTCAGTTGCTCCTGATCCCCTACCGGGAACGAAAATACATCCCGATTGTTCACGGCGGCAAAGCCGGTTACCTTGGAATCGTTGCTTTCCCCGGTAAAAAATCCCTGGTCCATAAAGTTGAGATATACGGCCTGGTTGTTTGTTGGGGTCAAAAAATTACCGTCGATAAAATTAACGTTGTTGCGTACCGTAACGGGGATTTGTAAAAAAACATTGCTGCCGGCCATAATTTCGGCATCCCATAAATTGGGCGTAACGTTTCCCGACACTTGGATTGCCCCATTGCCATAAAACCCGACCAATCCTGTATCGGTGTCAAAATTGGCATTGTTTATAAAATTGGTGTGCAAGCCTAGGTTGGCATTGCTGTGCACCTGCATATTTCCGCTATGGTACAGCCCGGTCTGGGCCACAACAAAACTGACCGAAAACAAAAATGCTATGTGGAGGAGGGTTTTCAAGGTTTAGTTGTTTGATTTCTCCATTAATAAAGCCTTTATTTTTGCCATATCTTCTTTTAAGGAGTCCAACTCTTTGGTTAGGTTTTGATTTTCGGATTGGAGTTGTTCAATTTTCTTTTCTTGTTCTATGGTATGAAGAAAGAGCTCCTCAATTTTTTCAAGGTGATTTAATGATGATTGTGTTAAGTTATATTTTCCAGAAGTTTTTATTTCTTTGGCTGACTTTATTCCGGGAAGATGATTATATTTTTTAACGTGAGACTCTATATCAGATAAACTTCTAAATGAATATGTTTTGTCTAAATTGGAGTCTCCCGTGTAATATTTCTGAAATACATAGTCAGGAACATTTAAGGTGGTGCCACTTGATACAAAATTTCCTGTTGTAGTGACATCAGTAGTAAAAACAGGATTGATTTTACTTCCGTCAATTGCGGCATTCGTATTAATATCTGCATTTGTGATTACTCCGGCAGCTATTTGTGTGGCAGTTATAGGGCCTGTAACATCGCCTATCAAATCGTTGACATTAATTTGGAAATCCTGTCCGGTTTGGTTTACGTTGATCCCTGTTCCGGCGGAGACTGTCTGGTTTTCGTTTGTAGGGTCAAAATCGCCATCCTGAATGTTGAAGGTGGCACTTGTTCCGTTTGAAATAGCGATCTCCACGGTCTCATTGGCGACCCCACCGCCTCCAACGCTTAGGTTTTGATTGTCCGTATTATCGGGGACATCGATGGTAAAGTTCGGATAGGTTCCCCCTATGGTTACGTTTCCGCTTCCCCCATCTGTAATCGCCACAGTTTGGTCCGGGCTGGAGTTTGTTATTTGGAAATCCTGTCCGGTTTGGTTTACGTTGATCCCTGTTCCGGCGGAGACTGTCTGGTTTTCGTTTGTAGGGTCAAAATCGCCATCCTGAATGTTGAAGGTGGCACTTGTTCCGTTTGAAATAGCGATCTCCACGGTCTCATTGGCGACCCCACCGCCTCCAACGCTTAGGTTTTGGAGTTCGTTTGTGTCATCGGTGTCATTATCCAATGCTTCGGAATCTGCAATAGCTGCATTCAACGTTTGTAAGTTTACCGCATCCAGAGGATTCGTAGGGTCTCCTAAATTGAATATAATTTGGTTACCCAAGTCTATAGCTGCTCCGGCAGCTCCAAACCCACTAAGTGGAATATTTGTTTTGTCGAGCTTGGCGTTGGTTATGTTTCCGTTTAAGATTTTAACCGTTGTCACCGCATCATTCGCAATTTTGGTTGTTGTAACCGCATTGTTGGCCAATTCGGCGGTATTGATCCCTCCAACTGCCACATCTAAGGTAAATGGATCACTATCGCTACCAATGCCTAAACGTTCCAAGGTTGAGTCAAAAGGGCCTACTACTTCATTGCCCACAATACTGTCCAATTGGGTGTTGAGAAAGTCTGAGCGGTTTATAAAGCCCCAAGCACTGCCATTGTATATAAAAAGGTCTCCGGGAGCAGAGGCGTTGGCAAGTTTGTCAAAAGTAACAACATTATCGGCCAATTTGGTATTGGTCACGGAATTATCCTGTAATTTGGAAGCTCCATTTATGGAGGTATTCACAATATTGGCTCCCGTGATTTGTCCTACCTCAAAATTGTAATTTATGCTATCGTCGGAGTTTATGGTTTGGGAAATAACCACAGTACTGTCTCTTGCCTGTGGGTTTATTGTGCTCAAATAGTCCGCACGGGTACTCACTGTAAAAGAATTGTCCAGCTCTTCGCAGATATTGATCCACCGCGAGCCATCATGATAATGGAGACAATCTTGGTCGGTATTGTACACCAATGCTCCTGGTAACGGATTTATCACATTCATTTGTGCATCGGTTACCCGGGTAATTACCAGTACACGGGTAGTGCTTTCCAGTTCCAAAACAGAGGCCGGGTTCAAGCTTTCTGGGTTATTACCAATTTTTACTTGTCCGCTGAGGGAGTTGATCATCAGTAGGGCAATGATCGTATAGACAATTGAAGTTTTCACAGTGTTTGTTATTTGAGGATTTTCCAAACGTAAATAACAAAACTAACTTTATGTAGCAATTATTATAATAAATTACCGTCAAAACACGTAATTCGAGGGTGAATGGAATTCCCTTTGGTATATTTGTGATGATAGAATTAACAAAAGTTTAGAACCGCTTAATTTTATATATCCTTGTCAAGGGTTTTCTTTAACATATCTAAACACCCAGAAATGAAAAATACATTCTTGATATTGTTCGCCTTGCTCTTGAGTGGCTGGTCCTTGGCACAGGATTCCCGTCAAATGTTGAGGGGCAAGGTTTTGTACCGAAGTTCCAATGTTCCCAACGAGAACGTGATCAATTCAACCAGTGGCCAAGCGACCATCACCGACGAGGATGGGGAGTTTGTTATCGCTGTTAAAGATGGGGATCAATTGGTGTTTACGGCCGTTAATTATCAGTTGGAGGTCGTAACCGTTACGCCGGAGATATTACAGAACAATCGCTTGGTGGTAGAGGTTACCGAGAAAGTACGGGAGTTGGACGAGGTAGTGGTTACCCCGGACCAACAGGAACGTTTTTTGCAGGTGAAAAATGAGGATTTTAAGCAGTTCGATTATGAAATAGACCGCGGTACCGAGGTCGAAAATATTGCGGAATCCAGAGCAACCCGTGGCATGAAGGATGGAATCAATTTTGTGAACATCTTCAAGGCTTTGTTCAAATCGCAAGAAGCAAACGGACAGCAAAGAGCGCCATTAAAGGTGAGCGAGGTACTGCGCCATGTTTATGACGATGAGTTTTTTGTGGTTGACCTAAGATTGCCACAGGATAAGATAGATGCCTTTTTATTGTATTGCGACGATAAAATCCCTTCGCAGACCCTGCTCCGAAAAGAGAACGAGTTTCAGTTGATCGATTTTCTGGTTACCCAGAGCAAAGAATATTTGGCAACCTTGAACGAGGAATGAAAAAATGCTTTCTCGCATTGGTGATTTTTTTGATCGCTCCAAGGATTTTTTCCCAAGAGCAGGATAGTAAATTACTTCAAGGAAGAGTTACCAGTGAGGATAAGGACGTTGTGGGCGTGGTTGTACAAAACATCACTACAAAAGACGCGGTAATTACTGATTTGGAAGGGGGGTTTGCCATCAATGTCCATCAAAATGATACATTGGTATTCTCTGCCGTACATTTTTTAAGAAAATCTTTGCCGATAACCCCTACTTTGTACCAATCCAATTTTATTGAGGTACCGCTGCAGGAGTTTGTGAACCAGCTAAGAGAGGTAGTGGTAAGTCCGTATGATTTAACGGGTGATTTGACCCGTGATGTGGATCGTGTGGTTTTGGAGAAAGATGTAACTGCCGAGGCCTTGAATTTGCCCAATGCGCACCGATCCATACCTACCCAAAGCGAAAGAAGGCTCCAAGAGGCTTCTGCTATGAGGGTAATGGGCGGTGGCGGATTTGGCGGTGCAGGTGGGGCAGTGAGCCTAAATCCGATCATAAATGCCATAACCGGTAGGACCAAAATGCTCAAAAACAGAGTGAAGCTGGAAAAGAACTACGCACAGACCCAAGAAGTGCAAGGCTTTTATGCCGATTCGCTTTTTGTGACCACTTTGAAGATTCCCTTGGAAAAAATCGATGATTTTATGTATTTCTGTGAGGTCGATGAAAAATTTCAAGAAGCATTAAAATCTCAGGATAAATTAAGGATTTGGGATGTTATCATGAACAAGAGCCGGGCCTATCGAAAAAACAACAACTTGGAATAAACTTGTTGGATGTGGTCGGTGGACTTAAATCCCATGTCTTAAAAGAAAGCTTTGGCAGGTAAATTGCAGATAGTTGTTTAAAACTGTAACATTGTTGTACCATTAAAGTCTAATATCACATGAAAAACCTGAAAAATGCAAAAATCCTGATATTGCCTTTGGCAATGCTGTTGTTTTTGTCTTTCTCGACCGCACATAAATTTTACGTCAGCGTTACCAATATAGAGTACGCAGAGGACAATAAGGCCTTTCAGATTACCAGTCGTGTTTTTATCGATGATCTCGATAAACTTCTTTCCGAACGTTATGGCATCCAAGCCAAATTGGCTACTCCAGAAGAGTCTAAATTGGCCAATGAGTACATTGAAAAATATTTCCGGTCAAAATTTGTGGTGGCCCTCAATGGAAAACCGGTAAAATATACCTTTTTGGGAAAAAGATACGATACAGATGTGGCCATCTGTTATTTAGAGATTCCTAATGTAAATTTAACAGAGGTCAAAACCATGTCGGTCCAAAACGAGGTGCTAACGGATTTGTTCGAAGAACAGAAAAACGTAGTGCACATTAAGTGGGAAGGAAACAAGAAAAGTTTTGTATTGATTAAGGAGAACAATAAAGGAATGTTAAACTTATGACATATTGTTAACATCCGGTTAAAATATGTTATTTTTCGCTGTTATAAAATCAAATTAGAAGATGAACAAAATTAAGTATTACTTTACTTCCGTATTGTTCCTGTTCGGAGCCGTGGTCATGGCGCAAGAAGAAGGGAACGTTAAAGAAGAAAGGGAACCAGGTCACTACAACCAAAGTAGATTTAAACAATTGTACGAGGAGTTTTCCTCTCCAAACACTTACCGCTCGGCTTCAGGTGCTCCTGGCCCGGATTATTACCAACAGCAGGCAGATTACGTAATGGATATCTATCTGGATGACAAAAACGCCAAGCTCAATGGCGAGGAAACCATTACTTATCACAACAACTCACCAGATGATTTGGAGTTTCTTTGGGTGCAACTAGATCAGAATGTACGTGCCAAGGACTCTAAGTCCCCACTACGTAATGGAAATGGTGTAAACATTGCCTATACTGCGGGTAATTTTGCCCAAACATACATCAGTGAGCCTTTTGATGGTGGTTTCAACATTGAATCGGTGAAAGATGCCAATGGAAAACCATTGTCCTACACTATTAACCAAACCATGATGCGCATTAACATTCCGCAAGCGCTAAAGAGTGGTGAAAAGATTTCATTTTCCATCAAATGGTGGTACAATATTCCTGATCATACCGTAAACAGGGCACGTTCAGGTTATGAGTATTTCGAAAAAGATGGAAACCGTGCTTACGTAATTGCACAGTTCTTTCCACGTATGGCTGTTTACAGTGATGTGGAAGGATGGCAAAACCACCAGTTCTGGGGCAACGGAGAGTTTGCTTTGCCTTTCGGAAACTACGATGTGAGCATTACCGTTCCGGCAGACCATATTTTGGATGCGACCGGTGAGCTTCAAAACCGCGAAGAGGTTTTTTCAAAAGAAATGATGAAGCGTTACAAGCAGGCCAAAAAATCTTACGATAAGCCTGTGATCATTGTAAGCCAAGAAGAAGCAGAAGCCGCAGAAAAAGGTTTCTCCAACAATACAAAAACTTGGAAGTTCAAGGCCACCAACGTAAGGGATTATGGATTTGCAACATCCAGAAAGTTTATTTGGGACATGCAGGCCGTTAAAATAGGTAGCAAAGATGTAATGGCAGTGTCGCTATACCCAAAAGAAGGAAACCCACTTTGGGAAGAATACTCCACAAAAGCGGTGGTTCAAACTTTGGAGACTTATTCCAAGCACACTTTTGATTACCCATATCACAAGGCAATTTCCGTACACGCGAAAAACCAAGGTATGGAGTATCCTATGATCTGCTGGAACTACGGACGCCCTAACGAGGATGGTACGTATTCCGATAGAACCAAATATGGAATGATCAGTGTGATCATCCATGAGGTTGGCCACAACTTCTTCCCAATGATCGTTAACTCCGATGAGCGTCAGTGGGGATGGATGGACGAAGGTTTGGACACCTTTATGCAGTACTTGGCAGAGCAGGAATTCGGAAAAAGATTTCCGGAAGCCATAACTCCCAACGAAAAATATCCATCAAGAAGGGGAGAGGCAGCTAAAATAGTGCCTTATATGGCAGGTGATCAAAGTTTTATATCACCTATCATGTCCAATCCGGAAAATGTGTACCAACTTGGTCCAAACGCATACGCCAAACCAGCAACAGCTCTTAATATTTTGAGAGAGACCGTAATGGGCAAAGAATTGTTCGATCACGCCTTCAAAACATATGCACAGCGTTGGATGTTTAAACACCCAACCCCAGAAGATTTCTTCCGTACCATGGAAGATGCATCTGCTGTGGATTTGGATTGGTTTTGGAGATCTTGGTTCTACACTACCGATTATGTGGATATAGGTGTAAAAGGTGTTAAGAAATACTACGTAACCAATAAGCCTACCAAAGAAATGGAAAAGTATATGGCGGACAGAAACCTTACAGAGGCCGATCTTCCACCATTGGTGTACTTGGCAGAAGAGGATAGTGAAGACTTTGCGCCAGAGCTCAAAGGAAAATCACCAACAGAAACTTCGCAGAACCTTAAGGAATTTATGATGGATAACATGACCGCGGCCGAAAGAGCCCAGGTTAAAGAGCCTAAGTTTTTCTACGAAATTACTTTTGATAAGCCGGGAGGAATCCCAATGCCATTGATCGTTGAGTACACTTACTCCGACGGTACTTCCGAAAGCGTAACATATCCTCCGGAAATTTGGAGAAAGAACGATGCAGAAGTAAAAAGAGTAATGGCTACCGAGAAAGAATTGGTCGGAATTGTTGTAGATCCAAAATTGGAAACTGCCGATATCGATACCACCAACAACTCTTGGCCCAAGAAAGAAGAGAAGTCGGATTTTGATAAATTCAAGGAAAATATCAAAGGCGACAAATAGTATAATAAACTATATAAAAGCCTCGTGATTTCACGGGGCTTTTTTTATTTAGAAATGAAGATCTGATTATATTTGTGCCATGCAATTTCTATTCATAAGTGGAGCCGAGATATTTTTCATCCTATTTGTAGTGGTGATGGTATTTGGTGCAGATAAGATTCCTGGAATAGCCAAAGGGCTGGGCAAAGGAATGCGACAACTTAAGGATGCTACGGACGATATTAAACGTGAGATCCAGAAAAGTGCCGATGTGGACACCGACTTTACCAAGAATATCCGAAAGGAAATCGATGATGTAAAGAAAAACGTAGAAGAAGTTTCCGGTTCCATTAAACGAGATATTAATAAGTAGGTCCCATGTTGGAGAAACTGCTCAAATGGGATAGGGATACTTTTGTTTATCTCAATGGTTTGGGCATAGAAAAGTACGACTTGTTTTGGGCCACGGTCACCCAATTCACCACTTGGATTCCCCTTTTTATTCTATTTGTGATATTGTTTTACCTCAACTTTCCAAAGAAAGAGGCACTGCATAAATTTTTGACCGTCTTGGGATTGGTGGTTTTTATCGCCCTGATCACGCATTTTACGAAAATTTCAGTAGCAAGGTTAAGACCCAACAATACCGAAGAAATCAATTCCCTTATCCGAATACTTAAAACTCCAACGGATTTTAGTTTTTTCTCGGGTCATGCATCAAGTTCATTTTCCATAACCACTTTAATGTTTCTGTTTCTGAGAAAAAAAGTGAAATGGGCCATACTGTTCTTTATTTGGCCACTACTGTTTACGGCGAGCCGTATTTACGTTGGCGTGCACTATCCTTTCGATATTTTGGTAGGTACCATAGTGGGCGTATCCAGCGGAACGCTCTTCTTTTGGCTATACCAACGCTTTATCGCACCCGGCTCAAGGTCAGTCCATCCCTAATGGGCAACAGAACGGTTTCCACTCTGGGGTCTTCCTTTAATTTCTGATTATATTTTAACAATGAAGCCGTGGCCTTGTCCGATTTTTGTACAGGCTCTACCACTTTTCCGGACCACAGTACATTGTCCGAAAGAATCACGCTGCCCGGTTTTGTTTTTTGAATGACCGCTTCAAAATAACCATCATAGTTTACCTTTTGGGCATCAATAAAAATAAGGTCAAAAGTATGGTTCAAGTTAGGTATTATTTCAAGAGCATCTCCGGTATGTTGTTTTATCTGAGTGCCAAACCCACTCTTGTCAAAATACTTTCTTTGCATTCCGTGGAGTTCTTCGTTCACCTCTATAGTATGCAACTCGCCCTCTTTTTTAAGTCCTTCGGCCAAGCACAATGCCGAATACCCGGTATAAGTGCCGATCTCAAGGATATATCTTGGATTGATAATTTTAGAAAGCATGCTCAACACTCTACCTTGAAAATGTCCAGTGATCATTCTGGGCTGTATCACCTTTAGGTGTGTTTCTCTGGTAAGTTCTTGCAATAGCTCAGGTTCGCCTTCGGAATTATTGGCAATGTAGCTCTCCAGGATCGGTGATAAGAAATGCATGATAAATTTTTCGCAAAAATATGGAAAAGAACTACATTGGAACAGCTCTTAAAATAAAAGCATACTATGTCGTTACCAAAGGTAAACATACGAACAGCAACAATGGAGGACCTCCCTTTACTGCTAAACTTTGAACAGGAAATAATAAATGCTGAACGTCCTTTTGATGTTACCATAAAGGAAGGAACGATCAGTTATTACGATATCAAGGCAATAATTAAAGATCCGAAAGCACATATTGTGGTGGCAGAGGTGAATGGCAAGGTGGTCGCATCCGGCTACGCCATTCCAAAAAAGGCTAGACACTATCTAAATCACTATTACTATGCATATCTCGGTTTTATGTACACAGATCAAGAATATCGCGGTAAGGGAATCAATGCCATGATTGTTGATGAGCTTAAAAATTGGTCCAAGTCAGAAGGTTTTAAGGAAATCAGATTAACAGTGTACAATGATAATCTGCCCGCAATAAGAGCGTATGAAAAAGTGGGTTTTAAAAAGCACATTATAGAAATGCGTTTGGAGTGATTCCAAGATATGCACATTATCAACACAAATCGTATTTTTGATGCAAATCAAAATAGAATGACCTTCCAAAACACGCTAGAATTTGCCCAAAAGCTGGATGCTTCCGATAAATTATCTCCTTACAGAAATGAATTTCATTACCCCCAAGTCAATGGGAAAGACGTAATCTATTTTACGGGAAACTCCCTTGGGCTTCAACCAAAAAGAACCCAGAAGTTTGTGGACGAGGTAATGAAAGATTGGAGGGAGTTGGCTGTAGAAGGTCATTTTTATGCCGATAAACCATGGTGGGATTATCACGAAAGACTTGCCAAGGGTCTGGGCAACGTAGTGGGAGCCATGCCTAAAGAGATTTCTGTGATGAATACATTGACGGTAAACCTTCATTTGTTGATGGTGTCTTTTTACCGGCCGACTGGAAAACGCTTTAAGATCATCTGCGAAGAGAAGGCTTTTCCATCCGATCAGTATATGCTGAAGAGTCAAGTACGTTTTCATGGCTTGGATCCCAAAGAGGCTATTGTCGAGGTTAAGAAACGAGATGGGGAAAACGCTTGGCGTACCGAGGATATTATCCAAAAAATCAACGAGGTGGGCGATGAGCTTGCCTTGGTGCTTATGGGCGGTGTGAATTATTACAATGGCCAAGTTTTGGATATGGAAGCCATTACCAAAGCAGGAAAGGATGTTGGTTCATTTGTTGGTTGGGATTTGGCACACGCCGTGGGCAACATTAAATTAAACTTGCACGATTGGGGAGCCGATTTTGCTGCTTGGTGCAGCTACAAATACATGAACAGTGGTCCAGGGAATGCATCGGGTATATTTGTGCACGAAAAACACTTGGGCAAAGAAGATATTCCCCGTTTTGAAGGCTGGTGGGGCACCAAAAAAGAAACACGTTTTTTAATGCAGCCAGAATTCGACCCTATTGAAAGTGCCGATGCGTGGCAATTGAGCAATCCATCCATACTCTCGGTGGCACCTTATTTAGCTTCGTTGGAAATATTTGAAGAAGTAGGTATGGACGCGCTTATTGAAAAGCAGAAGGTCATAGTAGCCTACTTGGAGTTTGTACTGCAGGAGATCGATAAGGAAGTGGACAGTACATTCGAGATTATAACCCCCAAGGACAGAGGATGCCAGCTTTCTGTTTTTTTACACGGAGAGGGTAGGGCCATCTTCGATTATTTAATGAAAAGTGGAGTTATTACCGATTGGAGGGAACCGAACGTAATTCGTTTGGCCCCTGTGCCTTTATATTGTTCGTTTGAGGATATGTACCGTTTTGGACAGATTCTAAAAAAAGGAATACAGAACAAATAGGCGCAAAAACCAAAACTAACCATCAACTGGACCTTTGTATGAAATCCCTATGGCTTATTCTTACCAACTCAAGATATTTTGGAGCGGCATGGGTGTTCACCAGTTTAAATATTTGGTTTGGGACTTGGGCCATATATATTCCCACAGTAAAGGAAAGACTGGATATAAACAAAGCAGATCTTGGTATTGCCCTTTTTTGTTTGTCCCTAGGAGTGTTTACCATTTTTCCAGTGGCTTCCAAAATTGTCAATAAACTTGGTGTAGGTAAGGCATCGTGGTACGGGGTTATCTTTGTTTCCATAACGGCAATGCTACCGCTTATGGCGCCCAACTATTATATGTTGATGGCTGCTTTGTATCTTTTTGGGGCCAGCAACGGGTTTCTGGATATTGCCGTAAATACCTTGGTCACTGAGATAGAAAAGGAGGATAAACAAAATATTATGTCTGCCGCCCATGGATTTTTTAGCTTGGGGGGCATTTTAGTAGGTCTGGGTAGTTTCTTGATCCCGATAATCGGAAACCCAGTACTTCATATGGGTATTACCGTGGTGTTGGTGTTTCTGGTCAATCTGTATTTTAGGAAACATTATATCAATATCGTTGCTGCGCCGGTAGAAAAGGAACCCTTCAGTTTTAAACTGTTCAAGCCATTATTGCTTTTAGGGATAATAGGCTTTGTTTCCTTTGGAGCCGAAGGGGCCATTGTAGATTGGAGTGCTCTTTACCTCAAGGAAATGACCATGGCTCCGGAAGTATTGCTTGGGGCCGGTTTTTTAGCATTTTCCACTACCATGACACTAGGGCGGTTTTTAGGTGACGGCATTAGTGAAAGGATAGGCCCTATAAAAATTGTTGGCCTAGGTGCCATAATTGCAGCAATTGGTTTTGTTCTGGTATTGACACAGCATACCACTTGGTCCATTGTGGGCTTTGCCTTTAACGGGCTTGGGTTTTCGGTAATAGTCCCCGAACTGTTCAGGATCGGTGGTAACGTTAAAGGTGTAGATTCTTCTCAAGGGGTTGCCTTTATCGCCGGAGCGGGCTATATGGGCTTTTTGTTGGGTCCCGTTATTCTAGGGTTTATTGCGGAAAGTGCTTCTTTGAACTATAGCTTTATATTGCTCCTGTGTTTGGCTTTGTTGGTGTTGGCAATCACTTTTTTCCTTGAAAAGAAGCGTAAGTGATAGTAGATTTATGCTGCTATTATTGATAAATTTTTCGCCTAAGGATCCATCATACTGCATCGATCAGGCCTAAATCATCAAGTACTTTGGTCAACTGGCCTTTATTTATGGGTTTAACGATATAGTTGCTGACTACTGCATAATTCTTTGCTTTTTCTTGATCTGATGGGTTAATGGATGAACTCACCACGTATATCACTACCTTTTCCCTGTTTTGATGTGGGATCTCTACAAAATCATCCAAAAATCCCCAACCATCTTTTATGGGCATGTTCAGGTCCAAAAATATGACGGAGGGTAACTTTTTTCCATTCTCAATTAACTGTGTTAGGGCATCCATGGCTTCCTGCCCATTTTGGTAGATAAGTACCTCATTGGAAAATTTGATTCTTTCCAGCAATATCTTCATTCCAAATTGATGAATGGGGTCATCATCAACAATAAATGCAATGTCCAATAAACCCATGCTTATTTTTTTAATAGGGTAACTTTAAAAATTGTTCCAACGGCGGGTTGGCTTTCAACTACAATTTTACCGCCCATGGACTCTACTTGATTTTTAGTTATAAATAGACCGATTCCCCGGGCATCTTCGTTGCCATGAAAAGTCTTGTACATACCAAAGAGTTTTTCGCCATATTTATCCAGGTCAATGCCCAGACCATTGTCCTCTACTTGTAGAACAACTGTTTCGTTGTCCTCTGTAGCAGAAATGGATACCAAGGCTTTTTCTTTACTTTGGTCCTTGTACTTAATTGCGTTGGTGACCAAATTGAGCACAATGCTCTCCAGGTATGCCAATACCCCTTTTACTTCAATATTTTTTGGGATGCTGATGTGCACGTGGGCCCGATTTTCATCTATCACAGCTTGAATGTCGGTCAATACTTTATCCACCAAAGGATTAAGTGGGATTGACTTTAACTTTTTATCGGCTTCAAGTTTTACCTGTACCACTTCATTTAGGTGGGAAATGGTTTCATTTAATCCTTTTGATGCCTTGGTCAACAGTTTTAGGCTGTCTTTCCGGATATCCTCACCTAAGGATTCATCAGTAATAAAATCACTGATCATGGTAAGGTTCGCGGCATGCGATCTTAGGTTGTGCGAAACAATATGGGCAAAATTCATAAGACTATTGTTCTGGTTGGTTGTCAATTCCAATAGTCCTTTTAGCTTTTTCTCCGCTTTGATCCTGGTTGAGATATCCACAATTTGAGAGATGAAATGGGAGATTTCCCCATCAACATTGCGCTCCACGGTAACTGTAAGGATTACATAGACCAATTGTCTATTATTGTTGAAATATCTCTTTTCGATTTGATAGGAATTCCTTTTTCCCTTAATGAGCTCGTTTAACAAAAAAAGGTCGATTTCAAGATCGTCCGGATGGGTTATATCTTGAAAGTTAAGATTTAGAAGGGTGTCCTTGGAATAGCCAAGGCTTTTGCACAGACTCGAGTTTACATCTATAAATTTACCATTTTTGGCCACTAAAGCCATCCCTATTGAAGAGTTGTCAAAAGTACCTTTTAAGGATGCCCGGCTATTTTCTAATTGAAGCTGAGCCTGTTTTCTCCGATCTATATCTTGAAAAGTGCCAACGATTCGAACACATTTGTTGTTCAACATTTCTGGTTCCCCAATGGCCCTGATCCAGACCACATTTCCTTTAGAAGTAACAATTTGTAATTCAGCGTCCCATTTAATGCCCTGCTCAATTCCATCTTTCACCAGTTTGGCCATGGTTTCTCTGCTGTGCCCTTCCTTGTAAAAGGATAATCCTTTTGCTAAATCGGGTATGTAGTCTTCTGGGACCTCATGGATCTCTTTGGTCATTTTGGACCAATAAATGGTATTTCGGACCAGATCGATTTCCCATCCACCAATTTTCGCAACTTGTTGGGATTTAATTAAAAGGTCTTCTTCAAGTCTTTTGTGGGTTACATTTTCGAGGATGACAAGAATATTCGGAGAACTGTTTTCGTCTTGTTCGCTCAATAAACTGACTTTCCAATCGTACCAAATGGAATTGCCATTTTTTTGGACAATTCTCTTAGAATCGGAGCGGTTCTTTATGCCTTCCAAGCAGTAGTTGATATCGATCTTGAGTTCTTCGGGCAATTCGGGCATGGCTTCGAAAAAATTCTTGCCCAAAATGTCCGACTCTAAATCAAAAGAACTTAGCCATTGTTTTGAAAAATCTACAAAGAACTGTTCATGGTTTATTATAGCAAAGGGAATAGATGCGTGTTGAAATACTGATTTAACGGGGGTCATGGTAGTATTTTGAATGCCTAAATTTATCAAAACAAGACTAATACTACAATAAATCAGATAAATTCATTTGTCTGATTATGAACGGATAACTGTAACGTTCTTGATATAAGTCACTTCTAAGGTGATTTTATGAAAAAAATATTTCAGAAATTGAGATTGATTGAATTTTTAAGAATAGCGAATGCTCAAAGTGCTGAGTTGTTCCTGCCAATTTAGTAGCAAAACCTTAATCTTTTTTTACGGTAAGTCCGGTAAAATATAAACTGGTTCCACCTTCTGGACGGTTATGTTGCTTGGCCAGTTGTAGGCCTTCCATCTCGATATAATCTTCCCAAGTGGAAACCAAATTGGGCTCTTCTTGGTTGGATTTGCGGTATGCCCATTCACGGAGAATATAATCGTCCTTAAAGTAAAGATCATATGCGTCTCCAGGGGTGTAACCACCTTCGTTGGCATATACAATGGTAAGTTTTTGCATGGGCTCTTCGCTTATTGGAGCAACAGCATCTGTGGTGTGCTCATAGGTATAATTTTCGGAATCCCACATTAAATTAAAGGGGGCCAACAACCAGTATCGGTCGTTAATAAAACCACTATTGGTTTTAATCGCTATACTGTCCATTGAATTTCGGTTGTAAGTAAGGGTATCCGCTCCAGAAATGGCAGAAACAATGTTGCTCTTGGGCTCCCAATCCCAGCTACGTTCAAAATGCATGGAGTCTCTATCCACATTAAAAGTAAAGGTGATTCTTTTTACTTTGGACCAGTAATCAAATCCATGGGCATCCGCTATGCGTTCGGGCACGGTTTTTTCAACTTCTGCTGATTTTTCTGCTTCTTCGGTTTTCTTTGGTTCCGTTTTACAGGCCGTAAATATTAAAAAGGCAAACAATGCAACGAGAGAATTGGTCTTCATATCTGGTTTTTAGCCAAATATACTAGGAAAATCTCTTAACTTGCGCGCCCATTTTAAAAAGCCTGAGCAAATAAATCTGTTTTTGGAGTGACTTTTTTAAAAAACTTGTTTCTAATTATTATAAGTAACCCCGACAAAGCATTTTTGGAAAAGGAAGACTTATACGTACATCTTTCTGATGAGGAATTGGTGAAACAGATCGTAGCTGATAATGATCCTATGCTTTTTGGTAAGTTGTACGATCGCTATGCACAAATGGTGTACAATAAATGTTATGGATTCGCAAAATCTGCGGACGAGGCTGAGGACTTAACACAGGATGTATTTCTTCAACTGTTTATCAAACTTCGGACCTTTAAGGGAAAATCGAAGTTTTCTACCTGGCTGTATTCTTTTACCTATAATTTTTGTGTGAACTATGTAAATAGGAACAAACAACTCAAAATACGGGATAATTCCGTTCAAGTTGAGAATTCCGAACATAAACTTACCGAAGAAGTGCCCGATGAGAGCCTGTACGAAATGAAAGCGGACAAACTTAAAAAGGCCCTGGAACACCTATCGCCCGAAGATAAATCCATTTTGTTGTTAAAGTATCAAGATGGAGCCAGTATCAAGGAGTTGGTAGGATTAATGGATATTGGGGAAAGTGCGGTAAAGATGCGGCTTAAAAGAGCTAAAGAACGACTAGTGGAAATCTATAATATTCTCGAATAGATGGCAAAGAAACACAAAAACCCATTTAAAGAGCTGGAGGCCTCCTTGCACGAGACACCTCCGGAAATGAAACAAAAAGTGATGAACGATATTGCCGCTGCAAAGTTGGTCATGGACATGGCTTCATTGTTCTCTATCAACTTGGGAGCTGCTTTGCGCAAATTATTCCGAACACTTGGCGACAACTAATCAACAAACAGAACACTATAAATAAACAAAAACTATGGAGACTATCAACGAATGGAAAAATGTGACCCTGGAGTCCCTGTCCGGTATGGGCAAAGAGATGGCATTGGCCTTCCCTAAAATAATGGGAGCCGTTATAATTTTAGTTTTAGGTTGGATAATTATCAAAATTGTACTATTTCTTTTGAAAAAAATCCTGAAGCTGGCCAAGGTCGACCTGCTGAATGATAAAGTCAATGGTATGGATGTTACGGGAAAAGGTGACTTTAATGTAGATGTAATAAAAATTATATTGGGCTTTGTTCGGTGGTTTTTGATATTGGTCTTTTTGATTGTGGCCGCAGACATTTTGGATTGGAAAATAATTTCTAAAGAAATCGGCAACCTCTTACACTATCTGCCCAAATTCTTCAGTGCATTGGTACTTTTAATGCTCGGGTTCTACATCGGCAACTTTGTAAAGAAAACCATTAAACGATTGTTCGATTCGCTGGAATTTGGCGGTTCCAATATTGTGAGCAACCTATTTTTCTATGTAATCGTCATATTTATGTCCATTACGGCACTCAACCAGGCGGGAGTGGATACCACTATCATTACCAATAACATTACTTTGATCTTGGGGTCTTTCCTATTGGCATTCGCTCTGGGCGTTGGGCTGGGGTCACGAGAAATTGTTGCAGATATACTAAGGGCATTTTACACCCGAAAAACATATGTGGTAGGTGATAGGATAGTAATAGGGGATGATGAGGGAATCATTAAATCCATAGAAAACAATAGCTTGACCTTGGAGACAAGAAGCGGAAAGTATGTAATTCCAATCAAGGATGTAGTATCGCAAAAAGTGCAGATAAAATCATAATGTATCCATTGTGAAAAACAAGTGAGGTAACTTCCTTGGAATTTGATTATTTTTGAAGTCTTACAACATGTAAAAAATGAGTTCAAAAAAAGGAAAAGTTCAGGAATTGATCCAAGAAAAACTGTTAGAAGACCGCAAAGTGTTTTTGTGGGGACAAGTAGATAATGATTCTGCCAAGCATGTAATCGATAGGCTACTGTATTTGGATATGTTGAACAATGATGAAATCCAATTGATTATCAATAGCCCGGGAGGATACGTAACTTCTGGATTTGCTATTTACGATACCATTAAACAGATTAAAAGCCCGGTATCTACCGTTTGTTCCGGATTGGCGGCCTCTATGGGTTCCATTCTTTTGTCGGTAGGTGAAAAAGGAAGGAGGTTTATTCAGCCCCATGCCCGTGTAATGATCCACCAACCGAGTGGAGGAGCAAGAGGGCAGGCATCTAATATCGAGATTCAAGCCAGAGAGATTATAAAGACAAAGGAGTTGGGTGCCAAAATATTGGCGGAAAACTGCGGACAGTCTTACGATAAGGTAATGAAAGATTTTGATCGTGATTACTGGATGGGCGCAGAGGAGTCTGTGGAGTACGGTATCGTGGACGAAATCTTGAAATAAGTCAACACGTTTAAAAAGTGAAAAGTCCTTCGCAACGTATTGTGAAGGACTTTTTATATATAGGCGCCGAAGCGGAATATTTTAAATATATACGGCAACAAAGGTGCCAATAGATCTTAAAGGCTTGTTAAAATCAGAATAACTCGGGATTCGATATAATTTTTTGTGCCCTATCCTACAGCTCCTTTAGTTCTTCCTTATTTTTCTTTTCCAGTAAACTTAGCATCATAGACATGCGTTGATTATCCTTGAAAAATGTTTTTTTCTCTTCTAAGAAATTCCAGTATAGCAAATTGAACGGACGGGAATTCTCTCCTGTTATTTAGTATGGCTGTAAGTGCATTCTTTACGGTAATCGTCTTTTTCTTCTTTGGCAAACGGGGCAAAACTTGGTGGGTAAATGTTTTTTTTGAAGTGTCGATCCAATCAAAAATTTTTAATAAAAAACACAAAAAAACCAAACAAAATAATTTGACATTGGATGAAACGTATTAATTGGAACTGTTAAAGGTCAAAATGCTTATTTTTACTATTTAATCAGAATTTGGCCCAATGGGCATTTATGGTACAGACTCCAAAAAATATAGCCATCATCGGTTCTGGATTGGTGGGCTCATTGTTAGCGATTTACCTCCGAAAAATTGGACATCAGGTTACAGTTTTTGATAGGAGACCGGATATTAGGACAATCAAATTCTCAGGAAGGTCAATTAACTTGGCTATGAGTAACAGGGGCTGGCGCTCCCTCGATGCGGTAGGTATTGGTGAAAAAATCAAGGATATTGCCATTCCGTTGGATAAACGGGCCATGCATGTGAACGATAAACCTGTGTATTTTCAAAAATATGGAAAGGAAGGGGAGGCCATTTGGTCCATCTCTCGCGGTATTTTGAACAAACGGATGATTGATTTGGCCGAAGAAGCAGGAGCGGTGTTCAGGTTCGACGAAAAAGTTTGGGATGTTAACCTGCCCGAAGCCAAAATTTATACTGGTGAAACCGAAAAAGGAGAATGGACAGAATATCAGTTTGACATTATTTTTGGTTGTGATGGTGCTTTTTCCAGAGTACGCCATAAAATGCAACGCCGAAGCAGGTTTGACTATTCACAAGATTTTATAGATGTAGGGTATAAGGAACTAACCATTCCCGCCAATGAGGACGGAAGCCATAAACTGGATAAGAATTCTTTTCATATTTGGCCAAGGGGCGAGTTTATGCTTATTGCCATGCCCAATATCGACGGCAGTTTTACCTGTACCCTGTTCTTACCGTTCGAAGGAGACGTTTCTTTTGAAAGTTTAACCACTGTAGAAGATGCGAAGGCGTTTTTTAAGGAATATTTTCCCAATGTACGCAAGGAAATCGAGAACCTTACCAAGGATTTTTTCCAAAACCCGACCAGTGCCATGGTAACTATGAAGTGTTATCCATGGACCTATTGGAACAAAGTTGCGCTAGTGGGTGATTCTGCCCACGCCATTGTGCCTTTTTATGGCCAGGGAATGAATGCCGGTTTTGAGGATATCTTCATTCTCAACGAACTTATGGAAAAGTACGGGGACGATTGGGACATGATTTTTTCTGAATACCAAAAGGAGCGCAAACCCAATGCGGATGCTATTGCAGAGCTCAGTTATAGAAACTTTATGGAAATGAGCAGTAAAACTGCCGACCCTAAGTTTTTGCTACAGAAAAAAATTGAAAAACATTTTGCGGCCCTACATCCGGAGAAATGGATTCCCGTCTATAGCAGGGTCACATTTTCGGATAAACCCTATGCTGAGGCCCTGGCCATTGGAGATATGCAGGAAGCTATTATGAAACAAGTGATGCAATTGCCCGATATTGAAGAAAAGTGGGACTCCAAAGAAGTAGAGGAGATGATTCTGGGGTTATTGAGCAATTAAACTTAATTGTTATTTTAAACCGAATGGTAGAGATTTCTTTATTGCTACGCTTTTTTATAAATAACAAAGTACACTAACAAAAAAGCCACCTTTTAGGTGGCTTTTTAAATTACGTTATATTTTTGGTTACAGCTTTGTAAAAAGCTTTTCCATTCTTTCCTGCTCTTCTTCGGCCAAAAGGGGGTCAACCAAAATTCTACCACTATGCTCGTCGGTAATAATTTTTTTACGTGAAGCAATTTCTACCTGAACCTGAGGTGGAATAGTGAAAAAAGAACCACCGGAAGCACCACGCTCTACAGGAACCACGGCCAAACCGTTTTTCACATTGTGACGAATTCTTTTGTAGGCTTTTACCAAGCGCTCCTCGATTTTGTCTTCGTATTCTTCAGATTTTTTCAAAAGAGCTTTTTCCTCTTTTTCAGTTTCTGCAAGAATAGCATCCAATTCACCTTTTTTGTGTTTCAAATGGCTTTCGCGCTCGGACAATTTTTCTTTAGTTTGGGAAATCACTTCCTTCTTCTGTTCAATTTGAGCTTTGAACTCCTTAATGTTCTTTTCGGCCAATTGAATCTCCAATTCTTGGAACTCTACTTCCTTGGTCAAAGAATTAAATTCCCGGCTGTTCCTTACGTTCTTTTGTTGCTCGCTGTATTTTTTGATCAGCGACTTGGACTCTTCTATAAGATTCTTTTTGGCAGTAATCTCAAAGTTGATGGTCTCAACATCCGTTTTTAATTTGTCCATTCTGGTTTTAAGACCAAGAACTTCGTCTTCCAAGTCTTGTACTTCCAAAGGCAATTCGCCTCTAACGTTGCGGATTTCATCAACTCTGGAATCAATAAGTTGTAGATCGTACAGTGCTCTCAACTTTTCCTCCACAGTGCTTTCTTTCTTGTTCGCCATATATTTTATAAATACTTGATGGGATTCGTTTTACTCTCCGATAAAGAGACTGCAAAATTAGGAATTTTTTTCGTAAGATAATCAACCAATAAATCTTTTGTAAACTGCTCAGTTTCAAAGTGCCCAATATCAGCGACCACCAGTTGGTTTTCTGCTTGATAAAAATCGTGGTATTTTAGGTCAGCTGTTACATAAATATCGGCTCCGGCTTTCTTCGCCGCACCAATGGCAAATGCACCACTACCACCCAAAACAGCAACTTTCTTTATTTTTTGGCCCAACAGTTCGGAGTGTCGTACAACCGATGCGCTCATCCGCTCTTTGACCATAAGTAAAAACTCCTTTTCGGGCATTTCGGTCTCCAATGTGCCGATCATGCCCATTCCAAGATCTTGATTGGTGTTTTCGAGGGTAATAATTTCATAAGCCACTTCTTCGTAAGGATGGTTTTTAAAAAGCGCATTTAGGATGTCCCTCTCTTTTTCAAAAGAGTAGATTACATTGATCTGTGTCTCTTTCTCAAAATGAACTTCTCCAACCTTTCCTACCGAAGGGTTGGCTCCGCTCTCCGCTTTAAAACTCCCGATACCTTCCAGGCTATAACTACAGTTGGTGTATTTGCCAATTTCACCGGCACCTGCCTCAAAAAGAGATGTTTTTATTTTGTCTGCATCTGCCAAAGGAGCATAAGTGGTCAGTTTTTTAATGCTCTTGGCTCTTGGAATAAGGATTTCCGGATTTTTGATGCCCAAGACCTCACAAATTTTAGCATTCACGCCCATTTTGCTATTGTCCAGAGCGGTGTGCATACTGTAAATGGCTATGTTGTTGGCAATGGCTTTGATCACAACACGCTCAACGTAGTTGCTCCCGGTCAGTTTTTTTAATCCTTTGAATATGATGGGATGGAAACTCACTATCAAATTGCATTTTTTGGCAATGGCCTCGTCCACCACATTTTCCAAAGTGTCCAAGGTCACTAAAATACCTTGGACCTTCATATTGGGGTTTCCTACCAGCAAACCCACATTGTCAAAATCTTCTGCATGGGCCAAAGGAGCCAATTCCTCCAGCGTTTTTGCTATTTCGTTAACGGTCATTTCAAAATTGTTAAGTGTGCTAAAGATAAAATATTATATTTTCGTTCAATGCTTAAAGTACTTCGCATTATAGCGTTTCCTTTTTCGTTGGTATATGCCCTCGTAGTTTATGTTCGAAACTTTCTTTTCGATGTGGGTGTTTTTTCATCAAGGTCTTATGTAACCCCGACTATTTGTGTTGGAAATTTGAGTGTTGGGGGCACGGGCAAAACACCAATGACCGAATATTTGATTCGATTGCTGGATGGTCGTAAGACCGCAGTTTTAAGTCGCGGTTATAAACGAAGGTCTAATGGGTTTTATTTGGCCGATGCAGAAACTACGGTTTTGGAACTGGGGGATGAGCCGTACCAAATACATCAAAAATTCCCTGAAGTTACCGTTGCGGTAGATGCAGACCGCCGAAACGGCATCGAGAAGTTGGAAAGTATGGTAGGGCCAGAAATCATTGTTTTGGACGATGCTTTTCAGCATAGAAAAGTAAAACCAACATTTTCTATTTTGCTCACCACATATCAAAATTTATATGTGAACGATTGGTATTTGCCTACTGGCAGTCTGCGAGATGCCAAAAAAGAAGCCAAGCGTGCAGATTTGATCATTGTGACCAAATGTCCTGATGAGCTGCAAATGGACAAAAAAGCCTTGATCATAACCAAACTACAACCAAGGAAGCATCAAAAGGTGTTGTTTGCATCTCTAAAATATCGTGATTTTGTTACTGATGGAGGTGAAAAACAACTGCCATTGACTCAATTGAGACATAAAAATGTGGCTTTGGTAACGGGTATAGCATCGCCAAAACCTTTGTTAAGATTTCTAAAATCGCAAGACATACGATTCAAACATTTTGAGTTTGGGGATCATCATCATTTTTCGGATGACGAAATCGGTCAATTTAAAGATTATGAACTGATCTTGACCACGGAAAAGGATTTTGTTCGATTAGAGGGTAGGGTAGAGCACCTTTATTATTTAGAAGTCGCCCATGGTTTTTCTGCTGGTGATGATGAGGTTTTAAAGAAATCGGTCGAAGGATTGCTTTAAACCGAACCTTCCTCCATTTTTCTTCTAAAGATATTTTCTCCGATTTTTTGGTAAAATACCTCGGGTTTGAACGGTTTTGTGACTACATCGTTGCACCCTGCTTCGTAAAAGCTGTCGAGACTATCGTCCAAAGAAATTGCGGTAAGGGCGATAATTGGAATGGTTGGGTCAAACTTACGTATTTGCCGAGTAGCTTCCTCGCCACTGATGCCCGGCATGTGGATATCCATTAAAATGGCATCGTAAGTGTTGTTTTTGGCCAAATCTATGGCCTCGTTACCGTTATTGGCAATATCGCAGGTAATCTCCTTTTTGGTAAGCATTTTTTTGGTGATTACTTGGTTGATTTTGTTGTCCTCTACTACCAATACGTGCAAGCCTTTGAACTGGAATTCCTCTGGATTGAGTTCAAAAGCAATTTCTTCACCGGTTTTGTTCTCAAAATCGACATCCATTTCAAAATAGAACGAACTTCCTTGTCCTAGTTCACTTTCTAAATAAATGGTACTGCCGAACAAGCCCAACAGACTTTTTACAATGGTCAACCCAAGGCCGGTTCCTCCGTATTCCCTATTGATTTGGATAGATCCCTGCTCAAAACTATCAAAGATATTTTGTTGCTGGTCTTCTGAAATACCAATACCATTGTCCCTTACTTCAAAATAAAGTTTTACTTGATCCTCTTCCTTTTTAAGGAGTTTGGCTATTACTTCTACCTTTCCGTTTTTGGTGAATTTTAGGGCGTTGCCCACAAGATTCATGAAAACTTGGGATAGTTTGATAGGGTCGCCCAATAATTTTTTAGGGATGGTCGGGTCATAATCGAGAACAAGCTCGGTATGTTGTTCGTGGGCGTTCTGTTGGAGCGACTCCATAACGTCGCTAAGCACCTTTTCCAGTTTAAACTCAATGTTTAATGGCTCAAGTTTATCCGCATCAATTTTATTGATTTGAAGAATATCATTGATGAAGTTAAGGAGATATTCTCCAGAAAACTTTAGGGACTTTAGGTGCTCTTTTTGGTGTTCCGAAGGGTTCTCTTCCAATAAAAGGTGGGTGAGGCCTGTTACTGCGTATAAGGGTGTCCTAAGTTCGTGGGTTACCGTTGACAAGAAATTGGTTTTTGCTTCCATGGCGGAAACCGCTGCATCTCTGGCCAGCTCCAATTCCTTGTTCTTGGTGTAGAGAAGGTCGTTGGTTTTTAGCTTGATCTGGTTGTTCCGGAATAGGGACACCGCCAAAAGAGAAATAATCGTTAAAAATGCAGAAGTTAAAATGGCTGTAATTTCCGAACGGTTTTTTGATTCGCTCAACTCTTCGTTTTTGGCTTGTAATTTGTTGAGCTCGTTCATTTGGTGGTCGAACCGGATCTTATCTGCAGTAGAAGCATCTAACTTTGCTTTCTCCATATTAAATACGGAATCTTTTATTTGGGCCAATCCTTTGGCATACATTAGGGACTCGCTGAAATTGCCGTTCGATTCGTAAATAAGGGACAATTGCTCGTATGCATTTTTAATTTCTTGTGCATAACCATGTTTTTGGGCAAGCTCCAATGCGGCCTTTGCATGGATAATGCCTTCTTCGAGGTCGTTTAGGTCAACGCTTATTTTGGCAAGTTCCAAGTTGGCTTTTGTGGCTAAAAAGGCCCGTTCCTTATCATCGGAATTTACAATGAGTGCATGCAGGTTGACGATGGCGTCATCATATTTTTCGATATTGGAATAAATATAGGCCTCGAGCAATAGAATATTATTGGTGAGATTCCTATTATTGCTAAGCTTCCTGGATTCTTCCAACTGTTTTAATGCTTGGAAGTTGTTTCCTTCATCAAACCTTAGGGCTCCGTCCAAATATAAATGGAACGCTTGACCGTACGAATAGGAGGTGTCCTTTAAAAAATCCCCTGCCCTTTCCAGATAAAATATGGCGGTATCAATGTCTCCTTTCTCCAAAAACAGGCGGGCATATTGGTGATAGGTATCTACCAACAGTTTAATATCCTCGTTGCTTTCGGCAATATTGGCCGATTTGTCCAATGTTTCTAACGCCTTGTCTATCTTGTTTTCATGACGATAGGTCATAAATTCATCAAAAATAGATTTTACATCAGAGGCGGAGTTGCTTTCATTTTGACCAAAAGAGAATTGCATGCATAGAAGTATGCACAGCAGCAATAGCTGTTGTTTGCCTATCTTTTTGTTTACTAGGTCGAAATTCAAACGTAGTTTTTCTTAATGAGTAAAGCTATTAAATCAATAACTCTGGAACAATACCCAGTTTCGTTATCGTACCACCCAATGATTTTTACCATTTTACCGATCACGGAGGTCATCAATGAATCAAACGTACAAGAGTAATAACTATTGTTTATGTCTATAGAAACGATAGGGTCTTCGGTGTAATTGAGGATACCTTTTAGGTCGGTTTCTGCCTTTTCTTTAAAGGTAGTGTTTATTTTTTCAATGGAGGTTTCCTTTTTTACATTGAACGTGATGTCCGTCAACGATCCATTGGGCACGGGCACACGAATTCCACATCCTCCAATAACATCGGATAATTCTGGAAAGATACTGGTTAAAGCTTTGGCAGCTCCTGTGGTTGTTGGGATTATGGACTGGCCTGCGGCTCGGGACCTTCGTAGGTCGCGATGGGGGCTGTCGTGTAAACTTTGGTCCGAGGTGTAGGAGTGTACCGTAGTGATATAGGCCTGCTCAATTCCGCACAATTCGTTGATTACCTTGATCATTGGAGCGGCATTATTGGTTGTGCAAGAGGCATTGGAGATAATGGTATCGTCGGCTTGGATAATTTCCTCGTTTACGCCCAAAACCACCATTTTAATGGTTTCATCTACCGGAGGAACAGATAATATTACCTTTTTTGCGCCATTTTTTACGTGAAAATCCAAATCTTCACGTGTCTTGAACTTTCCAGTGGATTCAACCACAATATCGACTCCGTGTGATTTCCAGTCGATTTCCCTAGGATGTTCGTGGTTAAGAACCGGTATTTCCCGTCCATTTACCTGAATATGGCTATCATTATGATCAATATTGACAGTTATCGGTCCATGGATACTATCATATTTTAGCAAATGTGCCAAGGTCTTGGTGTTGGCCAAGTCGTTAATGGCAACTACTTGGATATTTGGGTGTTTTAGTAAAAGTCTAAAAAGGGTTCTGCCGATACGGCCAAAGCCATTGATACCAACCGTGATATTTTTCATGATAAAGAGTGCGCGATGCTATTGAATGTGTTTGTGCGCTTTGTAGGACGAGCGGACCAAAGCCCCGCTTTCCACATGCCTAAAGCCCATTTCCAATCCTATTTCTTCATATTTTTTGAACTGCTCCGGTAAAATAAATTGTTTTACGGGGAGGTGCTTTTTTGAGGGTTGAAGGTATTGGCCGATAGTAACTACATCCACATCCACATTTCTAAGATCTTCCATAGTGGAGATGACCTCTTGTTCTTCTTCGCCCAAACCGAGCATTATTCCAGACTTGGTTCTGTTTGCCCCGTTCTTTTTTAAGTAATCAAGAACTTCGAGGCTACGTTCGTATTTGGCCTGAATCCGCACTTCGCGTGTCAAGCGCTTAACAGTTTCCATGTTATGGGAGATAACCTCTGGGGCAACGCCCAAAATTCTATCCAAATGGGTAGATATGCCCTGAAAGTCGGGGATAAGTGTTTCCATGGTCGTTTCTGGGTTCATTCGTCTAACGGCCTTAACTGTTTCTGCCCAGATTATAGATCCCATATCCTTTAGGTCATCACGATCCACAGATGTAAGTACAGCATGCTTAATGTTCATTATTTTTATAGACCGTGCCACCTTTTCTGGCTCTGCCCAGTCCACGGATTCGGGCCTTCCGGTTTTAACACCGCAAAAGCCACAGGAACGTGTACAAATATTTCCGAGAATCATAAAGGTAGCGGTACCTTCTCCCCAGCACTCTCCCATGTTCGGGCAGCTACCGGAGGTACATATGGTATGTAGGTCGTATTTGTCCACCAAGCCTCTTAGCTGGGTGTATTTTTTACCTGTCGGGAGCTTAACTCTTAGCCATTTTGGCTTCCCTTTGGGTGGGTGAACGTTTTCTGCAACACTAGTGCTCATACAACAAATTTAGATTTACAAAGATACGAAACTGGGAAGTAAACTTTATGCCTTGTTGTAGGTCACTTTTTTTTGATGATTTCCGCTAGAAGTTTTTTTGCACGGAGCAATTTTACTTTCACATTGTTTACCGGTTCGTCCAATTCTTTGGCAATGTCGGCATAGCTCAGTTCCTGGAAATACCTTAGGTTGATTACTTTTTGGTAATGCGGTTTTAATTTTTTGATATCCTGAAGGAGATGGGCTAGATTTTGTTCTGTGATCAAGCGATCCTCGGCCGTTGGAGTCTCATCGAGTACCTTTTTTACTTCGTCTCCTCGAGATTCCATTTCGTTCATGAGACTTCTTTTTCGCTTTCTTAGCAGGTCAACATGAAGATTTTTTGAAATGGTGATTAACCAAGTTTTGAACTCGTAGGCTTCGTCGTAGGTATCAATTTTATCAAAAGCCCTTGAAAATGTTCTTATGGTAATGTCCTCGGCATCATTCTCATTTTTGGTACGAAGCATCTGAAAACCATAAATATCGTTCCAGAAAGTGTCCAAAAGAGTGCTAAAGGCAATTTGGTTTCCCTGTTTTGCCTTTTGAATTATCTCCTTGATGGATTCGTCGGTTTTTTCCAAAAAAAATGAGCTTGCCTATGGGTGTTGGGCGTTAAGGGGTGTTGGTGACAGTATCTTTTTTACAATCTTGTTCCTCGGGAAGTTTTCCACAAAACCCGCAGGCTTCTCCGTCTTTGTTTAAAAGTGGATTTTGGCTTGCACAAGTACCGGCAAATTCACCGTCCTTTTTTGCCCATATTTTAATAGCGATTCCTGCGAACCCGATGGCCAATAATCCAATGGTAACTAATGCTAACTTCATATTCCAGCTTTTGTGCAAAGGTACAAAATACCTTTCTAAAGGTCGGGATGTTTAAAGTTTCTTTGTACTTGGGCCTTAATATTTAATGTTGGCCACTATATTGTCCACAGATGGTGCACTATTTCCGCCTTTTGGCTCAATGGTGATGTACCCTACCGCATTGTCGGCGTAGGGAAGAGCAAGGAGTTTGTCTTTTTCATCAAAATCCTTGATTACTCCGAGGTTTACTAGCTCACCGTTTACCTCGGCCCACATCTGGAAGCATTTGTCCTCGGGAAGATCTGGAACATTGCTCACATTGATGTATGAAAGTTTTTTTACTGGATTGATGTAGGCGATGGCCTTAAGCTCTTTGGCTTCTCTTTGTCCTTTTACCTGATATTTTTTGGTGGCCGGATTGTTCAGAACGATAAACTGGTTTCTCATATCGGCCAATTGGTCCTTCATATTGTTTTCCAAATACTTGATTTGGTTGGTAACCATGGTATTCTCTTCTTGAAGGGTTTTGTTTTGGTTCCAGAAGAAAATAGATGACCCTGCAAAAATCATAATGGCGACACTGGCCGCAATCGCATAACGGAAAAACCTTTTGCTTACCATGGTTTCTTTCTTTGCGCTGGCAAGTATGATCTCTCTTAGGCCTTCTGGTGTTTTTCTTGCATACAAATTTGCGAAGGTTTCCAAGTTTTTTTGAAGCTCATCGTAGGTTTCCCTTACTTCGGGATACATAGCAATATATCTTTCTGCTTTTTGGGTCTCATCTTTGGTGGTGTCTCCCAAAAGATATTTTTCCAAAATGTCGGATTCTAAAAATATTTTAACTTTCTCTTTCATGACAATAGGTTTAAAATGAGGAGCAAGGACATGGTAGTTCCGTAAATCTTTCCAAGTTCGCGAAGTCCAATTTTTAATCGGGATTTAATGGTACCCAATGGAATGTCCAATTCTTCACTTGCTTCCTGCTGCGTCATTCCTTCAAAAAATAGAGCTTCTAGAACAATTCTGTATTTGTCTTCAATTTTATCCAAGTTTTCTTGGATGTCCAGATGTTCGGGATTTATTCCTTTTACTCCTACATTATATACGTCCGAAACATCTATTTGGACTTCCTTGTCGGATTTATTTGTAACGCTACGTAGTTTGTCTATGGCCGTGTTGCGCACAATTCGGAACAACCAAGTGAACAATTTGGCCTTGGAGGCATCGTAGGTGTCCGCTTTTTTCCAGATTTTAATAAAACTTTCCTGTAGCACATCTTGTGCAAGTTCTTCGTCTTTTACTACTTTAAATGCTACACCAAAGAGCGTATCACCGTAGTTTTCATACAATAGCGAAATGGCCTTGTCGTCTTTTTCCGCTAACAATGAAACAATATGTCTCTCGATCAGTGTGCTCATTTATGATGTTTTGGTAATTTTTTTAAGGGGCAAAAATCTAAAATAGGATTTATCTCGTATATAAAACAAAGCTAAGTTAGAAAATGCTTTCTGACTTTGGCCGACTACAGAGAAATTAAGGGTGTTACGCCCTGACAACATAGATAAATTTGGTTAGTTTGGTTTGGTATAACCCTCGTTATTGTTCGCAATGCGAGGGTTATTTTATGATATTGACCTCGGGTTGCAACTTTATCTTAAAGGTTTTTTTCACCTCATCCTGAATTTTTTTGGAGAGTTCCAATATTTCCTTGCCCGTTGCATTGCCATAGTTTACCAGAACCAGTGCTTGTTTTTCGTGTACCCCGGCATCACCAAATCGTTTTCCTTTAAAACCACATTGTTCAACCAGCCAGCCGGCAGGAATCTTATATTCATTTTCTTCCAGTTCGTAAAATGGAGCATTGGGATGGGATTTAATAAACTTGTCAAAAGCTTTTTTGGATATCACGGGATTTTTAAAAAAGCTGCCACTGTTTCCAATTTTCTTTGGGTCGGGCAATTTACTTTCCCTAATGGCGATAACAGCGTCTGAAACATCTTTGATGGTAGGATGTATAATTCCTCTATTTTTTAACTCATTTTCTATGGAACCATACCCTGTATGGAGGGTATGGTTTTTTTTACTGAGCCTTAGGGTTACAGAGGTTATTATGTATTTATCTTTGGCGCGGTTCTTAAAAATGGAGTCCCTGTAGCCAAATTCGCAGGCTTCATTGTCGAAACCTTCAAGTTCTCCGGTTTCTATATCCATGGCGGCACAGCTTATCAATACATCTTTTAGTTCAACACCGTATGCTCCAATGTTCTGTATAGGTGCGGTACCAACATTGCCTGGTATTAGGGATAGGTTTTCCAAACCACCATAACCATGTTTCAAGGTCCACATTACAAGCTCGTGCCAGTTTTCACCGGCCATTGCTTTTACCTCTACACTATTTTCGTCTTCTTCAACAACGGTAATGCCCTTAAGCTTAATGTGGATGACCAACCAATCTATATCCTTGGTAAGCAGCATATTGCTCCCGCCACTTATAATGAACTTTTTGGGGTACGCTTTTAACTCAAGTACTTTTTGTAATTGAACCAGTCCGGTAATCTCAACAAAAAACCTTGCTTTAACATCAATACCAAAGGTATTGTAGTTTTTTAAGGATATGTTTTCCTGAATTTCCACTAATCGTTATACTCCTTTAAGGCATTGCCCAAGATTTGGACAGCCTTTACAAGTTGCTCTTTTTCTAGCACATAGGCAATTCTGATCTGATTTTTTCCCAATCCAGGTGTAGCATAAAAACCTGCTGCCGGAGCCACCATAACCGTATTTCCGTTAAGTTCGTAACTCTCGAGTAGCCATTGCGCAAAATGATCTGCATCCTTTACAGGTAATTCAACAACACAATAAAATGCTCCCTGGGGGACGGCTACTTTTACGCCATCTATCTTTCTAAGTTCAGAGGTGAGGATGTTCCTTCTGGATACATATTCTGTAATCACATTATCAAAATACTCCTGAGGGGTCTCCAAGGCCGCTTCGCTGGCAATTTGAGCAAAAGTAGGAGGTGACAAACGAGCCTGGGCGAACTTCATTGCTGTTTGGATAACCTCATTGTTTTTGGAGATCAGGCACCCGATTCGGGCACCGCACATGCTATAACGTTTGGATACGGAGTCCACAACAATGGCATGCTCTTCCAGGCCTGCTACTTGAAGAATCGAATAATGTTCACGGCCATCGTAGGCAAATTCCCTGTAAACTTCATCGGCGATTAAAAACAAATTATGCTTTTTTACCAATTCCGCCAATTGCTCAATTTCCGCTTTGCTGTACAGGTAGCCCGTTGGGTTGCCGGGGTTGCAAATAAGGATTGCCTTTGTTTTTGGGGTGATGAGTTCTTCAAACTTGGAAATAGGGGGGAGGGCAAAATTATCATCAATAGAAGATACAATAGGTTTTACCTTAACGCCCGAGGCAGTTGCAAAACCATTGTAGTTGGCATAGAATGGCTCGGGAATTATAATTTCGTCATCATTGTCCATAATGGTGCCCATGGCAAAAGATAGTGCTTCGGAGCCCCCAGTGGTCACAATAATGTCATCAGCACCAACCGTAATGTCTTGTTTGGCGTAATAACCGGCAATCTTTTTTCGATATGCTTCCGAACCTTGGGTCATGCTGTACTCCAAAACCTCAATATTGTGGTTTCTTACCGCATCGAGTGCAATTTTAGGGGTTTTTATATCGGGTTGACCAATATTAAGGTGAATTACGTGTACACCTCTTTTTTTTGCAGCTTCCGCAAAGGGAACCAATTTACGTATTGGCGATGCTGGCATTTGTCTTCCTTTATTGGAGATACTTGGCATGGGCTAAATTTTTGACAAAAATGAGAAAACCTGCTATTGAAAACAACAACTTTCACGAATAATTCCATGATTATGAAAATGTTAAAATTCGTAATACTTTATCCCCGATTTTGTATATTTAATAGGTGTGACCAGTTGATAGTAAGTATGTTGAGGAAAAGTATCATTTTTTTTGCACTTTTATTATTTGTGCCGCTGCTGGTAATGGCACAGGGCTTTCAATTGCCCAAAGGTGAAAAATTTGAAAGAATCAGGTTTGAGCTTATCAATAACCTGATTATAATTCCGGTCGAGATAAATGGGACAGAGCTTACCTTTATTTTGGATTCCGGAGTAAGCAAACCTATACTTTTTAACCTTTCCGAATCAGATTCTGTATCAATAAACAATGTTTCCGAAGTAACCATTAGAGGATTGGGCGGTGGTGAGCCCATGAAAGCGTTAAGCTCCAAGGGCAATGTTTTCAATTTTGGAAGCGCGAAAAACTATTCCCAAGACCTTTACGTGGTCATGGACAAGAGTATCAATTTTTCCACATCTCTGGGAATTCCCGTACACGGAATAATGGGGTATGATTTATTCCGTGATTTTATCGTGGAAGTAAATTATGGGGCTAACAGGTTAAAATTATACGATCCGGAACATTACAGCTATAAGGATAAAAAGAAATCGCAGACCATTCCTTTAGTGGTCCATAAGCGAAAAGCTTATATAGAAGGCATGGTCCTTATGAAGGATACAGCAAATATTCCCGTTAAACTTTTAGTGGATACGGGGAGTAGTGATGCACTTTGGTTATTCCCGGAGCCGGAAAAAGGATTGGAAATTCCAGAAAAAAACTATGATGACCATTTGGGTCGCGGTTTAAGTGGCGACATTTTTGGCAAGCGAAGTAAAATAAATGGGGTTCGCATTGGTGATTTTGAACTAGAGGAAGCAAAGGTGGCTTTTCCAGATCGGGAATCTTTTCAGGGTATGGATACATTAGGGGACCGAAATGGAAGTCTGGGCGGGGAAGTGCTCAAGCGTTTCAATATAATTTTTGATTACGGCAGAGGACTGGTTACCCTAAAAAAGAACAGTAATTTTAAAGAGCCGTTTCAATATAATTTGGCAGGCATAGACCTTAAGCACAACGGGCTTAGGTATATTGCAGAAAGTATTGCGGACGTTAATGGAATTGTAAAGGGCGAAAACAATGATTCTTTTGGAAATGTTCAGATTTTGTTGGAAAACAAGACAAGATTGAGTTTAGTGCCAGAAATAGTGGTTTCGGGTATTCGAGCCGGGAGTCCAGCTGCTGAGGCCGGTTTAAGGGAGGGTGATGTTATTTTGGCAGTAAATGGTAGGAACGTACATAAATACAAGCTTCAGGAAATCCTTAAAATGATCAATGACAAGGAAGGAAAACGTATAAAACTTCTAATAGAAAGGTACAATCAAGATTTACTTTTCTCCTTTGTCCTCAAAAAAGTATTTGACGAGCAATGAAAACAAAACCCCAAAAACCTTTAGGCTTTTGGGGTTTAATAAATTAATTCTCTCTTTCTTTATTTCGCTCCCGGAGTTTTTACAGTTCCCTTAATTTTTAGAACTTTCGTGGGAGTATCCGCATTCGATGTAACAGTGATGGCTTTTCTAATGGGCCCCACTCTGTTAGTATCATATTTTACTTCTATTTTACCGGTTTTTCCAGGCAAAATAGGCTCTTCTGGCTTTTTGGGGATGGTGCATCCGCAGCTAGACCTAACATTGCTGATTACCAAAGGAACATTACCGGTATTGGTAAATTCAAATACACGAATACCATCACTACCTCTTTCAATTTCCCCGTAATCAATAGTCTCGCTCTTAAATTCGATTTTAGCAGTTTCTTGAGCATAAATCCCTAAGGATAAAAGCCCTACAAACAGCATGAGTACAGTTTTTTTCATCATTTTTGGTTTTTGGGTGAACTTCAAATGTAGATGTTTTGATACCTGCATCCAAAATTCTTTTGTTATAGAATAACGTTACTTATTTTTGTTTCGTATTTCTGGATTGGCTCTCATCCGAAGAATAGCGTAAAATTAACATTTGGCTTTCCCTTCAAAAAATCCAATCACAGTCCAATAAAACAAAAACTGTACCGAAAAATGGAAATTCCATCAAAATATGACCCCAAGAGGGTCGAAGAACACTGGTATGCCTACTGGTCCAAGCACGATTATTTTAGTTCAAAACCGGACGAAAGAGAGCCCTACACCATAGTAATTCCTCCGCCGAACGTAACAGGGGTCCTTCATATGGGACACATGCTCAACAATACCATACAGGATGTTCTGATCCGTCGAGCAAGGCTTTTGGGAAAAAATGCCTGTTGGGTTCCGGGAATGGACCATGCTTCCATAGCTACCGAAGCCAAGGTGGTCGCTAAATTAAAAGCAGAAGGCATAGATAAGTCCAAACTGTCGCGCGATGAATTTCTAAAACATGCTTGGGATTGGACCAACGAGTACGGAGGCGTTATTCTTCAACAATTAAAAAAATTGGGCTGTTCTTGCGATTGGGATCGCACAAAGTTTACCATGGATGATGATATGTCGGCATCGGTAATCAAAGTTTTTGTTGATTTATATAATAAAGGGTTGATATATAGGGGCTATCGGATGGTAAATTGGGATCCGGAAGCAAAAACCACACTTTCCGATGAAGAGGTGATTTATGAAGAAAGACAAGGTAACCTCTACTATTTGTCATATGCCATCGAAGGTTCCGATGAAAAAGTGACCATCGCTACCACACGTCCGGAAACCATTTTGGGAGATACCGCCATTTGTATCAATCCGAACGATGAAAGGTACCGTCATTTAAAGGGCAAAAAAGCAATTGTGCCTATTTGCGATCGAGTAATTCCCATAATAGAAGACGAATACGTAGATGTAGAATTTGGTACAGGGTGCCTAAAAGTTACACCCGCTCACGACGAGAACGATAAGAACCTTGGGGATAAGCACAATTTGGAGGTAGTTGATATCTTTAATGAGGATGCAACCCTTAATTCCTTTGGCCTACACTACGAAGGTAAGGACAGATTTGTGGTTCGAAAGGAAATCTCCAAAGAACTGGAGGAGAAAGGCTATTTGGTAAAAACCGAACAGCATATAAATAAAGTAGGTACATCCGAGAGGACCAAAGCCGTTATTGAACCTAGATTATCGGACCAATGGTTCCTAAAAATGGAAAACTTGGCAAAACCGGCCCTGGAAGCAGTTCTAAAAACCGAAGATGTGAAATTGTACCCATCCAAGTTCGATAACACCTATCGCCATTGGATGGAGAATATTCGTGATTGGAACATATCCCGTCAATTATGGTGGGGACAACAAATCCCAGCTTATTATTATGGTGATGGAAAAGAAGATTTCGTAGTTGCCGAAACCCCAGAAGAAGCATTGGAATTGGCAAAAGCCAAAAAGCCGGGAGTCCAACAATCCGATTTGCGTCAAGATCCAGATGTTCTGGATACTTGGTTCTCATCTTGGTTGTGGCCCATTAGTGTATTTGGTGGAATTTTGGAGCCAGATAATAAGGAGGTGAATTATTACTACCCGACCAGTGATTTGGTAACGGGTCCGGATATATTGTTCTTTTGGGTAGCTAGAATGATTATGGCCGGATACGAATACAGAGGAGAACGACCGTTTGAAAACGTATATCTTACCGGTTTGGTTCGAGACAAGCAACGTAGAAAAATGTCCAAATCCTTGGGTAACTCGCCCGAAGCCTTAAAATTAATTGAAAATTTTGGAGCCGATGGAGTCCGTGTTGGACTTCTGTTGAGTTCTGCGGCCGGTAACGATTTATTGTTTGATGAGGCACTGTGCCAACAAGGGTCCAACTTTGCCAATAAAATTTGGAACGCGTTCCGATTGGTAAAAGGATGGGAAGTAGCGGATATTCCACAGCCCGAAGCAGCACAAAAAGGAATTGAGTGGTACAAGGCCAAGTTTAATCAAACATTGGTCGAGATAGAGGACCATTTCTCCAAATATCGTATTTCCGATGCCTTAATGGCCATCTACAAAATGGTTTGGGACGATTTCTGCTCATGGTTGTTGGAAATTGTGAAACCAGAATATCAAAAACCGATTGACCAAAAAACGTATAATGAAGTATTGGGTCTTTTCGAGGAAAACTTGAAATTGCTTCATCCCTTCATGCCATTTTTGACAGAGGAAGTATGGCAGCACATTGCGGAGCGTTCGCCGGAAGAGGCTTTGATCGTGGCAAAATGGCCCGAGGCCAAACAAGTGGATGCTGCATTGATCGCCGAATTTGAATTTGCTTCCGAAGTAATTTCAGGTATCAGAACCATCAGAAAAGAAAAAAATATACCTCAGAAGGATACATTGGAACTTTTTATGCTCAATGCCGAGGGTGCAAGTCCGCAAATGGATACCATTGTTCTTAAACTTGGAAACCTTACCAAAATGGAGTCGGTGGATGCCAGTTTAGACGGCGCATTGACCTTTAGAGTAAAAAGTAACGAATATTTTATTCCTATTAGCGGGGCCATAGATGTTGAGGCGGAGATTGCCAAGATTACGGAAGAACTTAATTATACCAAAGGATTTTTAAAATCCGTAGAAAAGAAATTGAGCAACGAGCGGTTTGTGAACAATGCACCGGAACAAGTTGTTGCCATGGAGCGTAAAAAAGCAGCCGATGCCGAAGCCAAAATAGAGACCTTGGAAAAAAGTTTGGCCAGTTTGCAATAGTTTTGGACAAACACTAAACAGATTAATAAAGGGGAAGCTTGCTTCCCTTTTCTTTTTTTTTATACTTTGGAGCAGAATAACCAACTCCAGCAATACGTATGAAAAACCTCAATAGAAGAAGTTTTATTCAAAAAACATCATTGACTGCAGCAGCGGTCTCCATAGCCCCTTCGTATTTAAGGGCAAACTCCGAACGGCCGTTATCATCAACCTATATGGGTGGATTTTCTGCACCTAAATTAGAAACCGTACGAGCTGCATTTATTGGAGTTGGTGCCAGGGGAGGAACTCACGCTAAATTTTTTGCTGCTTTGGCAGGAACGGAGGTTGTTGCCATTTGTGATTTGTACGAAGACCTAGTAAAAGAAAAGACCCGTTGGGTAAAAGAAGCGGCCGGTGCAAATAGGCACAAGAATATAGCCCAGTATTGGGGAAGTGAGGATGAGTGGCGAACTATGCTCAAGGAAGTAAAACCCGATGTTGTGTTTATTGCGACCAACTGGGTGAACCATGCTCCTATGGCCATTGGCGCCATGGAGAACGGAGCACATGCTTTTGTGGAAGTGCCCATGGCTACCACAATTCAAGATATGTGGGATATTGTGGATGCCAGTGAACGCACCCAAAAGCATTGTATGATGTTGGAGAACGTTAATTACAGCCGCGATGAGCTTATGTTCCTTAATATGTGCAGAAAAGGCTTGATCGGAGAAATTTTACATGGCGAAGCTGCCTATATTCACGAACTACGATGGCAAATGGAGGAACAGGAGCGAGGCACAGGGTCGTGGAGAACCCATCACTATGCCAATCGAAATGGAAACTTATACCCCACCCATGGGTTAGGGCCTGTGGCCCAATACATGAACTTGGCAAGACAAGATGATACCTTTGGAAGTCTGGTCTCTTTCTCGACACCATCAAGAGGAAGGGAACTCTATGCGGAAAAGAATTACCCCGCCGACCATAAATGGAACCAACTTGACTTTAAAGGAGGTGATTTAAATACTTCCATTATTAAAACAACCCTTGGAAAAACTATTATGGTCCAGTGGGACGAAACCAGCCCAAGGCCATATTCCCGATTGAACCTGGTGCAAGGCACCAAAGGTGCATTGGCGGGATTCCCTACCCGTGTAGCTTTGGAAGGTGGTGTGGACGGAATTACAAAAGACCATCATTCATGGGTACAGGGTGAACAGCTCGAAAAATTGTACGAAAAATATGACCACCCCTTATACAAACGATTAAATGAAGCGGCCAAAGGAAGTGGGCATGGGGGAATGGATGGTATTATGGTGTATCGGATTGTGGAATGTCTCCAAAAAGGATTGCCCTTAGATCAAAATATTTACGAAGGGTGTTTGTGGAGTGCCGTTTCGCCATTAAGCGAGCGCTCGGTGGCCAGTGGTGGAGCACCGCAGCCATTCCCGGATTTTACAAGAGGTAATTGGAAGGATACCGCACCATTGGAAATTATAAGCTAAACATATCATAATTAATGATTGAATTAAAAGTACCGGCCCGAATCTGTTTTTATGGGGATCATCAAGATTATTTGGGGCTTCCCGTTATTGCCGGATCAATAAACCGATATATCAATGTTAAAGCTGTTGCGAACCCGGATAGAAAGTATCGGTTAAAATTATTGGACCTGAACGAAGAGATTATTATTTCGGTTGATGATGACCTGAAAGATATTCAACCTAGTGATTACTATCGGTCCGTGATGTCCATTTTAAAAGATCAAGGTTTTCTTTTGGATCAAGGATACAATATCGAAATATCGGGGAACATCCCTGTAAATGCCGGATTGTCCAGTTCCTCGGCCATAGTGGTGGCCTGGGTTCGATTTTTGGTGGCAACACAAGGTAAATCTGAGGAAATCAGTGATTATCAAATCGGAAGGTGGGCCTACGAAGCAGAAGTACTGTTTTTTGATCAACCCGGTGGTTTGATGGATCAATACACCATTGCGCAAAAAGGGCTCATTTATATCGATACAAAAAGTGGGGGAAGCACACGTTTAAATGCTAATTTGGGCAAACTGTTGGTGGCCGAGTCTGGAGTGCCCAAAAAAACCTTGGAAGTTTTGAAAAACGCTCAAGTGTATGCAGATAAAGCCATTCAAGCGGTTAAAAAAGTGCATCCTGAATTTGAGGTGGAAACATCGACCTTGGACGATTACGAAAAATATAAGGAGTTGGTTCCTGTTGAGCTTCAAGATTATTGGTATTCCACTTTGTACAACTATCACATCACTATACAGGCAAAAAGAGAATTATCAAATCCAAATCCAAATATTCAGGTTTTAGGAGATTTAATGAATCAACACCAAGCAATTCTTCAGGATCAGATAAAGAATACACCTAAGGAAATGGTGAAGATGATGGATGCCGCCCGAAAGGCAGGTGCCATAGGAGCAAAAATTATAGGTTCCGGTGGAGGAGGATGTATGGTGGCTATGGTTACAGAAGATATTGAGGATAAGGTGAAACAGGCATTTTTGGAGAACGGTGCCAAAGATGTTTATGCAGTAGAATTAACAAGTTAATGGGAATGGAGAATACGAGTTTGGTTATAATGGTAGGTGGTGCATCCTCCCGAATGAAAAGAAGTTTGCAGACAGAAGGAGGGGAAGGAATCATGACCAATATTCCCCACAAGAGTCTAATTCCTGTTGGAAAAAATGGGCGGCCTTTCCTATATTATTTGGTTAAGAATGCCATAGAGGCCGGATATAAAAAACTGTATTTGATCACGAGTCCTGGGAACAAAGCTTTTCAGGAATTTAAAGATCAAGCAGGTCTTCCTAAAAGTCTAAAAGTGCTTTTGGCTGTACAAACGGTTCCTGAAGGAAGGGAAAAACCATTGGGTACTGCCGATGCCCTTCAGCAGTGCATGGATCAGTATCCAGAATTGAAACAGACTGCCTTTACGGTTTGTAACGGGGATAATCTCTATTCAGTGGAAGCTCTAAAAGATTTAAGGAAAGATAGAAAGGCTCCCCATGCCTTGATCAGTTACGGAAGCTCGGGATTTGATTATACCGAAGAACGCATTGCCAAATTTGCCGTTATGAACATTTCTCCCGAAGGGTTCCTTCAAGAAATTATTGAAAAACCGAAGGTGGAGGATGTTCCCAAATATCGGGATGCATCCGGGGAACTTCGGGTGAGCATGAATATTTTCAGCTTTTCGGGGAAGGACATATACCCGTTTGTGAAGAACTGTCCCATCGACCCTGTTCGCAACGAAAAAGAGCTTCCTAAAGCAGTAGCAATTTTGGTCTCGCAGCATCCCCGAGAGGTACTTTGTATTCCACGATCGGAGCATATTCCGGATTTGACCGATGCCAACGATATTCAGTTATTTAAAAATTTAGAGTAACTTAAGGGCAGTTAACCCCATTCTTGCATCGAACAAAATTTAAATTTTTGAAATGGAATCGTATGCAACTGCGTTGTTATATGCAACACCTTTTTTTATAGGCCTTGTACTTATTGAAATACTTTATGGCCGTTATGTAAAAGATCAGAAGCACAATCTCATGGACACGGTGAGCAGCTTGAGTTCTGGTCTTACCAATGTGGTGAAGGATTCACTCGGACTTGTTGTTATCCTTGTCAGCTACCCGTTTTTATTGGAACATTTGGCATTGATTGAAATCAAAGCGACTTGGTTGGTTTGGGTCGTGGCTTTTATTGCCTTGGATTTTGCGGGTTATTGGAATCACCGGTTAAGCCATCATATCAATGTTTTTTGGAATCAGCATGTAATACACCATAGTAGCGAAGAATTTAACCTGGCCTGTGCGCTTCGTCAACCTATATCGAACCTTTTGGGGTATTATGCACTTTTATTGATTCCAGCTGCACTTTTGGGTGTGCCCAACACCGTAATTGCCATATTGGCGCCCATTCACTTGTTTGCTCAATTTTGGTACCATACCCAACATATTGGCAAAATGGGTATTTTGGAATATGTGATCGTTACGCCTTCACAACACCGGGTGCACCACGCCATAAATCCAGAGTATATTGATAAAAACCTCGGACAGATATTTTGTATTTGGGATAGAATGTTCGGAACTTTTCAAGAGGAGTTGGACGAAGTTCCTCCGCAATATGGGGTGTTAAAACCTGCAAATACATGGAATCCCATTATTATAAATTTTCAACATTTATGGCGATTGATGCAGGATGCATGGCGAGCCAAAAGTTATTGGGATAAAATTCGGATTTGGTTTATGCCCACTGGATGGCGTCCAGAAGATGTAAAGGAAGAGTATCCCGTTTCTGTAATCCAGAATGTGTACAATTTTAAAAAATACCAACCAGGGACAACATTGGCCTTAAAGGCATACGCCTTGTTTCAATTGATTGTAACCACCCTTTTAATGTTGTTTATGTTTTATAGCTATTCCGAAATTGGTTTTGATGGATTATTGTTGTTCGGTGCCTTCATTTTTGTTGGGATTTATGGATATACAACCTTAATGGACCGTAAAAATTATGCAGTTTGGATTGAAGTTGTCCGCGGGGTGGGAGGATTGGTCTTGATTTATGTTACCAACGATTGGTTTGGAGTGAACGCTTATCTTTCTGTAGGAAGCTATCTAATTGCCCTATATTTTTTGATTACCATTTTTGGGGCTGTTTATTTTACTTATTTTGAAAAGTCCTTGGTGCGTCCAGATTTGGCTGCTTAGAGTTTTTTTAATTCTTTTTCTACCAATTCCACATATTTTTCCATGGCCTCTTTAACACTTATTCGCTTTGCTTGAAAGAGGGCGTTGGCCTTAAAGGCATTAATGAGTGGGGTTCTACTACCGGGATTTTCAAAATTTTTATTGGCAATTTTAAAGTACGCGTAGAGCTTCAACAATAGATCTGCAGGCAAAGGATCAGTGTAGTCGTTAACAAAGTCAACGGCATCGTTGAATCTCTTATGTAGCTCTTCATCAATCATTTTTTGGTCTTATAGATGCAATACATGTACGTGCGCCAACTACTTTTTGGTTCAAATTTACGGTAATATCACAGTCAAGGGGCAATAAAAGATCTACTCTGGAGCCAAATTTTATAAAACCGGCATCTTCGCCCTGCGTGACCTGTTCGCCTTCTTCGGCGTAATTTACAATTCTTCTGGCCAATGCTCCAGCGATTTGCCTGTATCCTATTTCGCCAAATTTAGGTGTATGGAGCACAATTGTGGTACGCTCGTTTTCTGTACTGGATTTGGGGTGCCAGGCTACTAAATATTTTCCCGGATGGTATTTGGAGTAGGTAACCGTTCCGCTTGCGGGATAACGCGTTACGTGCACATTGGTAGGCGACATAAATATGGATACCTGTTTTCTCTTGTCCTTAAAGTATTCGGGCTCTTCCACTTCTTCGATTACAACTACCTTACCGTCCACCGGTGCCAATATCTCATCAAAAGTTGGAGTGACCAACCTTTTTGGGTTTCTAAAAAACTGTAAAATAGCGATCAATATCACCAATGCAGTAATTTGAACAGCATAACGAATCCATTCAACATCGATAAAATATTGTGCGGCCAATACAGCACCTACCACTAGGAAAAAAGTGGTGATAATAATTTTTTGCCCCTCTTTATGAAACATAGGTGAAAATATTTAAGATCAAGTATGCAAAAGGTGCAGCAAAGACCAAACTATCCAATCGATCCCAAATTCCCCCATGCCCGGGTAAAATAGCTCCACTATCCTTAACTCCGGCCATACGTTTGAACTTGGATTCCAATAAATCGCCCAAACTTCCTGCTACCACTATTAAACAAGCCATTGCCATCCACTCGGTCAACGAAAGACGTGTTTCGTACCAAGATAAAAAATAGGCTGAGACCAGTGCAAAAATAAGACCTCCTACAGAACCTTCAATGGTTTTTTTTGGGGAAACGGCAGGAAAAAGTTTAGTTCGTCCCAAAGTTCTTCCGACCAAGTAGGCAAAAGTGTCGTTTACCCATATTAGAATAAAGATCCCCATGATCAAAAATTGCGCAAAATCATCTATTTTGTAGGGAATCATAGTTAAAAAAATACAACCACCTCCTATATAAAATAACCCGATCAAGAATTTTTGGATGCTATTAAAGTCTCTTTGGGTCTTGGAAAAAAGAAAAACCAGCAAGGCCAAATCCACGGTAATGGTAAAAAACATGAGCAGATTTATGGCTGAGCTGTTCTGCGTTAAATAAATAAATACCCACCATAGGGCCAAATAGGCTACGAATATATGGTATCCTTTAAGGCGCACAATTTGCTTGTACTCGTACAGGCAAGCCAGGCCAAATGCCATAAAAAGGAAGTCGAAAGCATCTGAACTTAAAAAAACAGCGCCAAGCAGAAGTACTACATAAATTACTCCTGTTATGGAGCGTCTTAAAACTTCTCTCATGTATTTAGAAATCTTCTAGTAGTAAAAGATATACATTTTTTGAAGCACTTCCGTAGGAAAGAAAATCATCTTTATTCTCTGCAGTAGGCTGAAAGTGCTTTAATGTGGTAATGTTGTTCGGGATATTTTTTTGATAACGTTCCTTGATAATTTTTAAAGCTTCGCTGATTGAATCCACTAACTGGCTAGTGGTGGCGAAAACTACTAAATTGGAAGGAAGTTCATCCAACTTTTTCTCTTTAATTTGATTGGAGCAGACCAAGATGGAGCCATTGTGGGCCACAAGGTGTTCGCATGTGGTGAAGAAAATATCACTCTCGTTACGATTATTGGTGAAATCTAGTTTTTCCGTGGCAAAACGTGTTTCCAGTCGTGGGTCCATGGTAAAAAACAGATGGTCTTGCCAGTTGTTCTCGGAAATAATGTTTTCCAGTGCTTCCGAGATTTCGGCAAAATCTTCACAATAGATAAATTTGCCACCATTTTTTTTAAAGTAGATGGTAAATTTTTCATCAACGGGGATTTTTAAATCCGGCATATGGTCGCCACGGGTCTCCGTAGTTTCCTTGGAAACCTTTTTTCCTCCTCCGAATAGTTTTTTAAAAACTCCCATTTATGGTACTTGTGCTTGTCTATCTAATCAATAAAAATGTTTTGATTGGATGATTTTTTTTGTTTTTATTTGGCTGGCTCTAGTTCTTCCTCTTGTTTTTCAAAAGGGCGTTGGCCAAAAATCTTCTCTAAATCGTCCTTAAAGATAACTTCTTTGTCCAAAAGTCTTTCGGCCAATTCGGTCAACTTGTCCTTGTTGTCCTCCAGCAATTTAATGGCACGTTGATATTGCTCTTCGATTATTTTGGATATCTCTTGATCAATTTTTTGGGCTGTTTCCTCACTATAAGGTTTGGTAAAGCCGTATTCGTTCTGTCCTGATGAATCGTAATAGGTAATGTTCCCTAATTCATCGTTCAGTCCGTAAATCGTAACCATGGCACGAGCTTGTTTGGTCACTTTTTCCAAATCGCTCAAAGCCCCGGTGGAAATCTTATTGAACATTACTTTTTCGGCAGCTCTACCACCCATGGTAGCACACATCTCGTCCAACATTTGCTCGGGACGAACAATTAAACGTTCTTCCGGTAGATACCAAGCTGCTCCCAAAGATTGTCCGCGGGGAACAATGGTTACTTTTACCAATGGTGCAGCATGCTCCAACATCCAGCTTACAGTAGCGTGACCAGCTTCGTGGAATGCAATGGTTTTCTTTTCATCCGGGGTAATGATTTTATTTTTCTTCTCAAGACCACCTACAATTCTATCTACTGCATCCAAGAAATCTTGCTTGGTTACCGCTTTTTTCTCTTTACGAGCCGCAATAAGTGCAGCTTCGTTACAAACGTTGGCGATATCGGCTCCAGAGAAACCAGGGGTTTGCTTGGCCAAAAAGTCCAAATCCAAGGTTTCTGCTGTTTTGATGGGTCTAAGGTGAACTTCGAATATTTCCTTTCTTTCGTTCAAATCCGGTAGATCTACATAGATCTGACGGTCAAAACGACCTGCTCGCATCAAAGCTTTGTCCAGTACATCGGCACGGTTGGTGGCTGCAAGTACAATTACGTTGGTATTGGTGCCAAAACCATCCATTTCTGTCAACAACTGGTTCAAGGTGTTCTCGCGTTCGTCGTTGGAGCCGGTAAAGTTGTTTTTGCCCCTGGCACGTCCAATGGCATCGATTTCATCAATAAATATAATTGCAGGGGATTTATCCTTGGCTTGTTTAAAGAGGTCACGGACCCTGGATGCACCAACGCCCACGAACATCTCCACAAAATCGGAACCGGATAAAGAGAAGAAAGGTACTTTGGCCTCGCCTGCTACGGCCTTGGCCAACAAGGTTTTACCTGTTCCGGGAGGGCCGACCAGTAGTGCCCCCTTTGGTATTTTACCACCTAAAGAGGTGTATTTGTCCGGGTTTTTAAGAAATTCTACAATTTCTTGTACCTCTTCTTTGGCACCTTCCAGACCGGCTACATCTTTAAAGGATGTACGCGTATCTGTTTTTTCGTCGAATAGTTTGGCCTTCGATTTTCCAATATTGAAAATTTGACCGCCTGCACCACCACCTGCACCACCGGACATTCTACGCATAAGGTAAATCCAGATACCGATAATCAGTGCGAATGGAAGCAATGTCAGGAATATTTCTCCAATGACATTGGATTCCGTATCAAACTCGACAATGGTATCGAGGTTGTTTTCTTTCTTTATCTCCGTTATTTCGTTTTGGAAAATCTGCAGATCACCATAATCCAAAACATATTGGGGAACCAATCCGGCAGATGGTAAAAGTGGCTTTTCTGCCACTCCTTTATGAACATCTTTGTTCAAAGCTTCTTCTGTTAAGAAAACTTTGGCCTGGCGCGTGTTGGTGATAATAACGATTTTTGAAATATCGCCATTGCGTAAAAATTCTTGCAATTCGGAAGTTGTGGTCTTCTCGGTGCTTGAAAAACTGCTGCCTCCAAAAAATTGGAAGCCGATAATCAATGCGATTACCACACCATATATCCACCACGAGCTAAAACGCGGCTTTTTTGGAGCATTATTTGGGTTGTTTTCTTTTGCCATTTTTTTTTAAGAATTGTAACTGCTTTCCACCATAGTAACTTTGGCATCTCCCCAAAGTCCTTCAATGTCATAGAATTCCCTAATATGTTTTTGAAATACATGCACTACAACATTTACATAGTCCATTAGTACCCATTCGGCGTTTTCGGACCCTTCGATATGCCATGGCTTATCGTGCAAAGTCTTGCTGACCTTTTTTTGGATGGATGAGACAATTGCGTTTACATGCGTGTTGGAAGTACCGTTGCAGATGATAAAATAGTCGCAAACTGTATTTTCGATTTCCCTAAGGTCCAGTAGATTTATATCAACTCCTTTAACATCTTCTATTCCTTCCAGAATCAAGGCAATCAACTCATCTGCGCTAGCTTTTGTTTTCTGCATTCAAAAAATTTAGATTTTACAAAGTTATGTTTTTTTTGTTTTCTTAGCCTTAGTTTTTAACAAATCATAAAGGCTTGTCATATTGGGAAAACATTTTCAAATACTCAAACTTGATGCCACGGACTCCACAAATTTGTATTTAAGAAACTTGTTGCGTTCGGAAGACCCTGTAGATTATACTGTAGTAATGGCCAAAAGACAGTTAAAGGGCAGGGGGCAAATGGGAACTGTTTGGGAGTCCGAAGCGGGGAAAAACCTTACTTTCAGTGTGTTGAAGAGGTTTGGTGCTTTGAGTGTCCAACATCAGTTTGTGCTGAACATTGCAATTTCCATAGCGGTTTGTGAGGTGCTAAAAATGATGGGAGTGCCCAATGTCAAGGTAAAATGGCCAAACGACATTATGTCAGGTTCTACGAAAATTTGCGGCATTTTAATCGAAAATGTACTTAAGGGTACCTTTATTGCCCATTCCATTATTGGTATTGGGCTAAATGTTAACCAAACCAATTTTGAGGGTTTGGATAAGGCATCTTCAATGAAGTCGATTACGGGCCTACATTTTAACCTCGATGAGGTGCTCCAAAAAATATTGGAGCTTATAAAATACCATCTAAGCAATATCGAAGCCAAAACAGTGGGCCAATTATTGCCGGCTTACGAGGAGACTCTTTTTAGAAAGGACAAACCATCCACCTTTACTTCACCGGAAGGGGATATGTTCACGGCGTACATACGTCGGGTATCACCATCAGGAAAATTGGTGCTGGAACTTGAGGATAAAATATTTAAGGAATTCGATCTAAAGGAGGTAAGCCTGCTTTATTGACCTATTCTATCCATATTATTGGATAAGGTGCCTATGAAATTGGTAATAGGTGATTTGATCATCATGGCCATCATGGCATTGAACTCACCTTCAAAACTTAGTCCCACTTCGCTTTCTGTTTCTCCCAAGGCAGTAATGTCTGCGGTAAGGGTAAAAGGAAGTTTGTCGCTTGCCGCACCCAAAACAACCTTGTCATGCGGATTTTGTTCCTTTAATCTGAGCACAATCTCGGGCATACCTTTTAGGGCAAACTTAAAGGTGTTCTCGTCCAACACTTCAAATTTGTCAATATTGTCCGGCATTAAAGTTTCAAAGTTTTTGATGTCGGTCAAAAATTCGAATACTTCTTTATCGCTTTTGGCTACTTTCTTTTTTGATGATTCAATGTGCATGGTGAAATATTATTTCCATTCTTGTGGATTGGACCTCCACTCTAATAAGGTTTGTAATTGGGTTTCTTTGATATAGTTGGTGTCCGAAGCCTGTTCTACCAAGTTTTCGTAATCCGAAAGCGTATGCAGTTCCACGTTCTCTTTTTCAAAATTCTCTTTGGAAACGGGAAAACCGTAGGTGAAAATTGCGATCATTCCCTTAATGTCGGCTTTTTGCTCCTTTAACGCCTTAACGGCGTTAAGACTGCTACTGCCCGTACTGATCAGGTCTTCTATGACCACTACGCTCTGCCCGGGTTCAAAATAGCCCTCTATTTGGTTTTGCCTACCGTGTTCCTTGGGTTTGGGCCTAACATATACAAAGGGGAGCCCGAGAGCTTCGGCCACAAGAATGCCTATGCCTATGGCTCCAGTGGCAACGCCGGCAATAACATCTGGTTTTCCGTAGAGTTTCTCTACTTGCTTAGCTATTTCTTCCCTTACAAAATTTCGTATAGTTGGGTAGGACAACATAATTCTGTTGTCGCAATAAATAGGCGACTTCCAACCCGATGCCCATGTGAATGGATTTTCAGGTTCCAACTTAATTGCATTAATTTGCAGCAACAGCTCAGCTGTTTTTTTTGCGATTTGTTTATCTAAAACCATTGCGCAAATGTATGAAGTTTTTGTCAATGAGGCTCCACTGATTTTAACAAACGAGCGCCCCCAGGATTCCAATAGTAATTTGTTTTCCTTGGATGGTGATTCTATTGTTGAGGCCATCAAACTTTTGTCCAAAAAAAAGTTGAACAAAGCCTACCTGTACCATCCAGATGAAGCGGAAATCTTGAAGCTTTTTATGCATAAAATTCCCGTAGTGGTCGCTGGTGGCGGCTTTGTGGTCAATAAAAAAGGAAAGGTTCTGTTTATTTTTAGAAATGGAAAGTGGGATTTGCCCAAAGGAAAAGTGGACAAAGGGGAATCCATAGAAAATGCGGCAATTCGCGAAGTAGAGGAGGAAACGGGCGTGAAAGGTTTAAAGATAGAACGATTTTTACGTACAACTTTTCACGTATTTAAAAGAAACGGCGAGTATCGTTTAAAGCAAACGCATTGGTTTATTATGTCCACCGATTATACGGGCAAATTGGTGGCCGAAAAGTCCGAGGGCATCAAAAAAGTGAAATGGAAAGGTGCGCGAAAGACCAAAAAGGCATTAAAAAATTCTTACCATAACATTAAGATTTTATTCGAGGATTGGCCATTCAATTAGGAAGCAATCCAGCAGCATCGCTATTTTTTGCTACGCGATAAATAGGATAGGCAAGGTAGGCTTCTTCAAAGTGTTCCGACCGTTCAAAAATCCAATTTAGCTGTGCATACCAGTTATTGGCAAAATTGAGGTCTCCTTCTTTTTTTGTTTCAAACTCCTGAAATAAAATCGAATCTTTTTGCAGCATATTCAATGCAACATCTTCAAAAACGTATGGTGAAAAGCCTTCTTTGCGTTGGAGAACAGTATCAAAAAAGTTCCAATTAAAAAAGGAGTCTTCGCCTTGCGGCTCCAAGGTTTCCATTAAATAGCGGATACCGGCTTGTTGGGTTGGCACCAAAAGGTCGCCTTCCCCGAAGAATACCTCTTTTATTGTTTTTTCCACCTGGGTGTTGGAGTGGAGATAGTGGCCTTCGTAAGGAGCTCTACGGGTATCATAGTCGGTTATCATATAGGCTTCTACCGATAGTGTAGTGTCTTTTTTTAATGAGGTGTATTGAATTTTATTGGCATCCAAGCGATCAATCACTTTTTTCCAACTCTTCCTTACAATATATGCGGCTGGTACAGTAACGGTGTCCAAGGGATAAAAATAATCTCTGTAGATGGTTTTTTTGGTAAATGGTTTCTCTCGGTCGTACTTTAATCTTGGTAGGCCGGTTACTTCGCTAACAAGGTTTTCTGCCTCGTAGCCCTTAAAGTTTAGAGTGGATGTTTGTGTTGTATCTACTGTCCAGTTAAAGTAATACTCGGATAGTTTCAGGTTATTCTCCAAAGTTTCTTTTCGGAGCGACTTTATGTTCTCGTGCTCAACTTCCACAATCTCAATAAGGCTCTGCATAAGATCGTAAGTGCCTTCCACCCGTTGTTTGTAGGGTTTTAGCATATGGGTTTCTACCATAAGTCCCAAAGTGCTCCATAATGTGGAATATCCTGTGGAATATCTGGGATGGTCCATAAATTGACTGAATCCCATCTCCGGAGGTGAATTGAAGACATTTACGTAAGGGGTAATGTCCCAACCTTTTTCTGCTAAAGAGCTTTCCAGATTTGGCATTAAAGTATTGTGCAAGTACTGACCCATTTTGCCCCCCAATTTATTGTGTTGTGTAAAGAGGTGGGTCAAAGTATATTGATAATCTGCTCCATTGCTTACATGGTTGTCGATAAAGATATCGGGTTTTACCATATGGAAAATTTGCACGAACGTTTTGGCGTTCTGGGTATCCATTTTAATAAAGTCCCGGTTAAGATCGTAGTTCTGTGCATTTCCTCTAAACCCATATTCTTTGGGCCCATTTTGGTTGGCCCTAGTGGTCGAGTTTCTGTTGAGTGCTCCTCCAATGTTATAAATAGGGATGGTTACCAAAACCGTTTTTTTAGGGAGGTTCAATTCGCCTGTTGCCAAATCCCTGTAAAGCATCATGGTGGCATCGATACCGTCGCTCTCGCCCGGGTGTATGCCGTTATTTATTAAAATAATGGATTTCTCCTTGCGGATGTTCTCATAGTTAAAATCTCCATCGGGATTAAAAGTTACCATATGCAAGGGCAAGCCGCTATCCGTTGTTCCGATGGTATGTAGGTTTATTTCTGGAAATTCGCGGGCTAGGGCGATGTAATAGTCAATGGTTTGCCGGTAGGTAGCTGTTTCCTTACCATCAGAAAGTTCATAGTGTGTGGGGTATGAGGATTTCTCGTCCTGTGTTTCCGATTCGCAGGATATAAAAAGAACTAGGGCTAAAAAAAATGCTAAATGCTTCAAAATATTTTGGGAACGTTAGCGCACTATACTTGTGCTGGTTTGTACCAAAAATACAGAATATTATAGTTTATGACGCTATCTCGATAAAGCCAAGTTCGTTGCCCTCTATTTTAAAAATAGGCTTATTCTTAAAGTTTAGGGTAAACGGGCACCTGATTTTAAAACTGTTCCATTTTTTGTAGTCCAAAGGATCTATGGAAGAGGTTATCATGTTTACGGTAATATGCTCTTTTGGGTTCGAAGCGATCAACTCATCAAGGAATTCCCATCCATCCATTATGGGCATATTGATATCCAAGAAAATGACATTGGGGGCAGATTTTCCCTCTTCGATTCTTTCTTGATAGGCTTCGTGGGCTTCTAATCCATTTTGAAAAATCTGTATATCGTCGCAGGAGACCGCGGATTTCAACATTTTTTTGATGCCAAAAACGGTTATCGGATCATCATCAACAATAAAAATACAACTAACTTTCTTCATTAAAATATACATTGAATGTAGTGCCTTTATCAATTTCACTTTGCACTGTTATACTTCCGCCCATAGCTTCTATTTGATTTTTTACCAGGTATAGCCCAAAACCTTTGGCATCTTTTCTGTTGTGGAACGTTTTGTACATGCCAAAAACCTTATCCCCGTATTTTGCAAGGTTTATCCCGATTCCATTATCAGAAATACTCAATAGTACACCTTCGTTGGATTTGACGGCATCTATGGTGACCAAAGATTTTCTCTTATCACTTTTGTATTTGACTGCATTGGAAACAAGATTTAAAATAATACTGTCCAAATAAGCGGGAACACAATTTACCTCGATGGCCTCCGAGACATTGTTGATGATTTCCGAGTCGTTCTTTTCCAACAAGGCAGCAAGATTCCCTAAGACACTGATAATATTCTGCCTTAGTTTTAAGGGTCTTTTGGTCTCCGAAGTTTTAGTGTTAATATCTACTACTTGGTTAAGATTGCCCAAGGTTTCCAATAAATTGTCCGAGGCTTTGGATAGCATTTTAATAATGCGTTGGCGTTCCTCTGGGTTCTTTTCTGAGTTCAAAAACTCCAAGAGCATGGAAAAATTAGCGGAATGCGACCTTAAATTGTGGGATACTATATGTGCAAAACTGATGAGTTTTTGGTTTTGCATGGAAGTGACCTTGATCAAATCCCGTAGTTGCTCCTCCTTTCTTTTCATCGAGGTGATATCCAAACTCACCCCAATAAGACCGCAAACCTTACCTTCAATATCAAAATAAGGAATTTTTGAGGTTAGGTAATTAGTTGCTTTTCCGTTAAGTATGTTTATGGTCTCTTTCCCAATAATTGGAGAAAGATTTTTCATAACACTAATATCTTCTTCCCAAGAAACTCTGGCTATTTCTTCGTCGTATAGGTCAAAATCGGTCTTTCCAATAATTTCCTCGGCTTTTTTTCCGAGGTAATTACATTCGCTTTTATTGACCAATATTTTCCTGGTTTTTAAATCTTTTACATAGACGTTGAGTGGAAGACTATCCACCAAGGTTGTCAATAATTGTTGGTGCTCCTGAATCTTGGTCTCCGATAAGACTTGTTCATGGATGTCTTTTATGGTCCCGTATATTTTAATGGCTTTCCCATTTTCAATAATGGGCTTTCCGGTAACTCGAACCCATCGATCTTCGCCTTCAAAAGTTACCAGTATAACTTCTGCATCAAAAGGTTGATGGTTGACCATGGAGTTATGAAAAAGCATGGAAACCTTATTTTGGCTATATCCGGTTTTGTAAAAATTAATAGCTTCTATCGTAGTAGGCTGAAAGCAATCGGGAACTTGGTGTATGCGTTTGGTTTCTTTGCACCAAGTAAGTTCTTCCTTGATCATATCAAATTCCCACCAACCTGTATGCGATACTTCTACTTTGGTTTCCAAAATGGTCTTTAACCATTTTATCTCCTCCTCTTTTTTTACTTCTGAGGTAATATCATCGGTTTGGATTATGGCACCGATAACATTCTCTTTATTATCGAACCAAGGGGCAAAACTACTTTTTAGGTATCGTGTGCCTTCTGGATTTTTTAATTGATGCTGTATGGTGAATGATTTTTGTTCTAAAAGTTGTAGTTCAAGATCTAGAACTTCAGGATATAGGGAGAAAACATTGGTTTTGGTGGTATTTTCCTGTGGGGGCAAACCAAAAATATTGAGCCATGAGCTGGATGCATCCAGCAGGGTGCCTTTTTGATCAAGAAGCGCGGTTGCCGTGGGCAATTGCTTCAATAGGTAAAATTGATCGATTTTTTTAACTGCTTTCAAACTTGGGGGAAGGTTTAAAACGTTATACTATTCATTATTTTTTACCAATGTAGAATTATTGGCGTATCTAATTGATTTATTGTTGTGAAACTATGCTATTGTGTTGTATTGTCCTGAATGGACAATGTTATATCAAAAATAAATTGTAGGAAAATACTTTAATTTGTATTTGTTGCCTCTTGTAATCTGCACATTACTCCTTTACCATGACTGTTTCAGGCACCAGTCCGGTGTAATCCCCTCCATTTCTGATAACATCCCGCACAATGGAAGAACTTATATAGGATTTACCGGAAGACGTTAAAAGAAAAACAGTTTCTATTTCGGACAACTTACGGTTGGTATGGGCAATTGCCTTTTCAAATTCAAAATCCGCTGGGTTTCGTAGACCTCGCAAAATAAAAGTGGCATCGATTTTTTTGCAAAAGTCAACTGTCATTCCTTCATAGGTCGTTACCTTAATTTTTGGCTCGTCCTTGAACGCTTCCTCGATAAACCTAACACGTTCTTCCAAAGAGAACATATATTTTTTGTCCGCATTAATTCCTATGGCAATTACCAATTCGTCAAAAAGGGTGACCCCTCTTTTTATAATATCATAATGGCCTAATGTGAGTGGATCAAAAGATCCAGGGAACAATGCACGTTTCATGGTGTGGTATAAGGTTTTTTAAAAATACGGTTTCTATCGTAAAGCTTCAACAATGGCACTATCAAAAAGAGATTCAAGGGAGATCCTGGCGGTTTTTGCCTGTTGCGGCAATAAACTTTCTTCTGTTAGCCCGGGAGTTGTGTTTATTTCCAGTAAATGGGGCACATCATCAATAAAAATAAATTCACTCCGAGTGTATCCCTTCAATCCCAAAGTTTTATAAATAAATTCCGCCAATTGCCTCACGTTGGATTCCTGCTTTTCGGAGATACGGGCAGGGGTTATTTCTTGTGATTTGCCCATGTATTTGGCCTCAAAGTCGAAGAAATCGTTTTCTGAAATAATTTCGGTCGCTGGTAATACGGTCACCTCGTTGTTATAGGTGATCACCCCAACGGAAACTTCGGTACCATCTAAAAAGGATTCTATAATAATTTGACTATCTTCCTTAAAAGCATTGGTTATCGCTGTATTTAGGTCCTCTTTTTTATGGACCTTGGAAACTCCGTAACTACTGCCCGCCCTATTGGCCTTTACAAAACAAGGAAGACCAACTTTATCTACAATGGCATTTTTGTCGATAGATTGACCTTTGTTTACAAAAAAGGAAGTGGCACAGGGTATTCCATAAGGTTTTAATGCACTCAACAGGTCACGCTTGTTAAAGGTAAGTGCAGCTTCGTAGTGGTTGCAGGAAGTTTGTGGAATGCCCAAAAGCTCAAAATAGGCCTGCATTAGACCATCTTCGCCAGGGGTACCATGAATTGCATTGAAAACACAGTCAAAAAGAATCTTGTTGCCATCAACTTTAATACTGAAATCGGATTTATCCAAAGGGTGCTCTTGGTCGTTGGCATCCAGATAGAACCAATTCTCTTTAGTGATTATAATTCTGTAGGCATTGTACTTATTTGTATCCAGATATTTATAGACCACGTTTCCGCTTTTTATGGAAATATGGTGCTCACTGGAATAGCCGCCCATAATAATGGCAATGTTTTTTTTCATTTATCGGTAAATTATCACAAAGCCAAAATAAAGAAAAAAGGGTGGGCTTTCCTATATTTGTTCCGTTAAGGTGAAATACATGAAGAATTTTTTCAACTTTTTAAAGAGTAAGACTTTTTTAATTCAACTTGGATTGGCAGCAATAGCTGTTATTGTTTTGGTGTTTGTTGCATTGCAATGGCTTAAGGGCACTACCAATCATGGCGAATTTGTAGAAGTACCCGATTTCTCCAAAATGTCGGTTATGGAAATGCGGGCAGCGGTAGAGGATGCCGGACTTAGATATCAGGTTTTGGATTCATCCAACTATAATCCCGAGTATCCAAGATTTTCCATTTTGGAACAAAATCCGCCTGCTGGCAACAAGGTAAAGGCCAACCGAAAAATTTATTTTACGGTAAATCCATCAGGCTATAAAAAGATCAGTGTACCGGATATCATTCAAGTCACCCAACGTAATGCGGCATCTATGTTAAAGGCCGTTGGTTTGGATGTGGAGCGTGTTACCTATATTGATGAGTTGGGCAAGGACATGGTGTACAACATGAAGTTTAAGGGGAAATATATAAAGCCGGGCGATCGATTGCCCAAAACCTCCAAGGTGGAACTAATTTGTGGAAATGGTACCATTCCAGGTAGTGCAAGGGTAAAGGCAGATTCCCAATAAATATGAACGTTTCGGATAATCAAGATGAGCTTTCTCAAGATGATCTCTATGAGCATCATGCTTTTGTGGCTTCCAAAGGACAGGAACCTTTGCGAGTGGATAAATTCTTGATGAATTTTATTGAGAACGCAACCCGGAACAAGATTCAACAAGCGGCCAAAAAAGGCCATATTTGGGTCAATGCCTCCATTGTAAAGCAAAATTATAAGGTTAAGGCAGGGGATGAGGTCAAAGTAATGTTCGAGCACCCTCCATACGAGTTTTTGTTGACCCCCGAAGATATTCCATTGGATATTGTTTACGAAGACGATGCGCTTTTGGTGGTAAACAAACCGGCAGGCATGGTGGTGCATCCCGGGCATGGAAATTACTCGGGCACTTTGATCAATGCCTTGGTGTATCATTTCGAAAACTTACCCAATAATAGCTCGGATAGACCTGGTTTGGTCCACCGTATCGATAAAGATACCTCTGGATTATTGGTAATTGCCAAAACGGAAGCTGCAATGACCCACTTGGCGCAACAATTTTTCGAAAAAAGTAGTGAACGGGAATATGTGGCTTTGGTATGGGGCAATGTAACCGAAGATGAAGGTACCATTGAAGGGCATATTGCCAGAAACCCTAAAAATCGCCTACAGATGATGGTTTTTCCTGAAGGCGATGAGGGTAAGGAAGCAGTGACCCATTACAAGGTTTTGGAACGATTTGGATATGTTACCTTGGTGTCCTGCAAGCTGGAAACCGGAAGAACCCACCAAATTAGGGTCCATATGAAGTATATAGGCCACACTTTGTTCAATGATGAGCGCTATGGTGGCGATAAAATTTTAAAAGGGACCACCTTTACCAAATACAAGCAATTTGTGGAAAATACATTCAAAGTATTGCCAAGGCAGGCTTTGCATGCCAAGACATTGGGCTTTGAGCACCCGGTAACGGGCGAGTTTATGCGTTTTGATACCGAGTTGCCAGAAGATATGGTTCAGTGTATCGAAAAATGGCGTAGCTATGCCAAGCATCACGAATCATAGGTTTCTTCAATCCTAAGATTGAAAACACCATTGGCCCATCTTTCCAAAAAAGTAAAATCCTCGTTATTTTTACAAAAAATGGAACCTTATGAAGATTGTGATATCACCGGCAAAGTCACTTGATTACGAAACCACTTTGCCTACATCAAAATATAGTCAGCCCCAATTTTTGGAACAAGCCGAAAAGCTAAATGCGGTCTTAAAAAAGAAGAAGCCCAAAGCGCTGTCGGAACTTATGTCCATTTCCGATAAGCTTGCGGATTTGAACTGGGAGCGCAATCAAAACTTCGAACTGCCCTTTACCGTTGACAATGCGAGACCGGCAGTGTATGCTTTTAACGGAGATGTATATCAAGGTTTGGATGCCTACACCATCCCAGAAGATAAATTGGACCGTTTGCAAAGTACGTTACGAATATTATCCGGCCTGTATGGTGTTTTAAGGCCCATGGACCTAATGCAGCCTTACCGTTTGGAAATGGGAACACAGTTAAAAGTAGGCCGTAAAAAAAATCTGTACGAGTTTTGGAAGGATCAAATTACCACTGCCTTGAACAACGAACTTGAGGAGGATGAACTATTTGTAAACCTTGCAAGCAACGAATATTTTAGTGCTGTGGATGCCAAAAGCCTCAAGGTTCCCGTAATAGCTCCTGTTTTTAAGGATTGGAAAAACGATAAACTCAAAATAATCAGTTTTTTTGCCAAGAAAGCACGTGGTTCCATGGTGCGGTACATTATTGATTCCGGTGCCGAAACATTGGAGGATATCAAAAATTTTGATTACGACGGATATTTGTACAGCGAAGAACACACGGTCAAGAAAAATCAGCCAGTTTTTATCCGATAAAACTTTGGTAAAATCAAAGTAATTTTTAAGTTATTGCGCAATAGGGCATGTTGTTACAATTGGGCGCGGCATGCCATAAATTGTGATACGTTTAAATTTAACCCAAAGGTTGCGTTTAATTCGCGAACTTTGGGGGTTCGCCTATATAACATCAACTTAAATTAGATACATGCAGCAGACCAAACGGTTAGAGGAATTTAAAAAAACGGTAACCAATAAGTTCAATATTTACAACAGTCTTTTTTTGAGCTTACCCTATAATAATGTTGAAAATGTAGGGGTTCTCATTCCATTATTACTAGACCAGTGCGAGAAAGGTCTTAAGGAAGGTAAAGACCCACAAGAAATTTTGGAGGTGTTTTTTACCAATTTTGTGGATATAAAAGATGAACGGGAACGGTTGGATTTTATGTTCAAGATCGTACAGTATGTGGAACGCCAGGTAGTTCTATACGATAGTGTGGAAGATTCAGCGTTTTCTAAGCTTCAAAAATACAGTAGTTCTTTGACCATTAAGGATTATTTTGAATTGGTGAACCGTACCAAAAATTGGGACAAGGTCTCCAAAAAACTTTCCACATTTAGTGCTCGTATTGTACTTACCGCGCACCCTACCCAGTTTTATACGCCTGCCATTTTGGATATAATAGCGGAACTTCGCACTTTGATAGATCAAGATAGAATTCACGATATAGATGTGACCCTTCAGCAATTGGGGCTAACCTCATTGATCAATGCAAAAAAACCAACGCCTTTGGATGAGGCAAAGAACATCATTTACATACTTCGGAATACATATTACGACGCGGTTGGCGAATTGTACCAATACGTAAAAAGTAATATTAGGGACGAAAAGTTTGAGAACTACAATTTGATGAAACTTGGTTTTTGGCCAGGTGGCGATCGCGATGGAAATCCGTACGTAACTGCCGAAATCACCAAACAGGTGGCAGATGAATTGAGGCTGACCTTAATGAAGTGCTATTACAACGAATTGAAGGACCTTCGAAAAAAACTCACTTTTAGGAGTATGCAGGCCGAAATCAATGAGTTGAGCGAGAAGTTGTACAAGGCAATGTTTAATCCAGATGTGCTTGTTTCTTACGAGGAGATTATAGCGTGTTTAACAAAGGTACGCGAGAAATTGATTGCCGGTTATCACGGATTGTACTTGTATGAATTAGATCAATTTATTGATAAGGTACATATTTTTAAGACGCATTTCGCCACGTTGGATATCCGTCAGGATCACAGTAAACATTTGTTGGCAGTGGAAACCGTACTTAAAAAACAGGGAGTCATAAAAGAAAGCATAGATGAGCTAAAAGAAAAGGAACTGGTAAAACTCTTACTGGAAGAAAACTATAAGCTTGATCCAAAGGATTTCGAAGATGACATCGTGAAGGATACCATTGTAAACATTCAGAATCTAAAAACAATTCAGGAAAAGAATGGGGAAGATGGTTGTAATCGATATATCATCAGTAATTCAGAAGATATTTTTGCCGTTTTGTTTGTGTTCGGACTATTTAGATGGTGTGGTTGGAACGAAAAAGAGATAACCTTCGACATCATTCCACTTTTTGAAACCATGAAAGGCATGGAAGCCTCCGAAGAAGTAATGCAGACATTGTTCAATATTCCACAATATAGGCAACATTTAGAGAGGAGGCACGATATCCATACCATAATGCTAGGTTTTTCGGATGGTACCAAAGATGGTGGGTACCTAAAGGCCAACTGGTCTATTTTAAAGACTAAAGAGACCCTGAGCAAAGTCTGTAAAAAGAATGGAATTGCTGCCATTTTCTTCGATGGTAGGGGAGGGCCGCCCGCACGTGGGGGAGGAAAAACCCATAAATTCTATGCCGCACAGACCAAGAATGTGGCCAACCACGAAATACAATTGACCATACAAGGGCAGACCATAACCAGTACCTATGGCACCAAGGAGCAGTTTATACACAACTCAGAGCAGTTGCTCACTGCTGGATTGAGCAATAATCTCTTTGGAAAGGAATTGACCATTTCTTCTGCGCAGCGTAAATTGATCGAAGAACTCTCCGAGCTCAGTTTCGATAAATACGATGCATTAAAACAACACGATAAATTTATACCTTACCTAGAGCATAGGAGTACCTTAAAATATTATACCAAGGCCAACATTGGTAGTAGGCCCGGAAAACGTGGCAATAAAAAACAATTGGCACTTTCGGATTTGCGCGCTATTTCGTTTGTAGGCTCTTGGAGCCAGTTAAAGCAAAACGTTCCCGGATATTTTGGATTGGGGACGGCTATCAATAAGTTAAAAGAAGAAGGAAGACTGAACGACGTAAAAAAGCTTTATAAGGAGGTTCCTTTTTTTAAGGCTTTGATGCTTAATAGTATGATGTCCTTGGCCAAATCCAATTTTGACCTGACCAGTTATATGAAAGATGATCCGGAGTTTGGAGACTTTTGGAACATTTTGCACGAAGAGTTCCAATTGACCAAAAAGATGCTCTTGCAAATTTCCGGGTTAAAAATGTTGATGGAGGACGAGGCCGTTTCAAGGGAATCTGTAAAAATCCGGGAAAAAATTGTGTTGCCCTTATTGGTGATCCAACAGAACGCTTTGTACCGAATAACGCAAAACTCAGAATACAAAGAGCTTTATGAAAAAATCGTGACACGTTCGTTGTATGGAAATATTAATGCCAGTAGAAACTCCGCGTAAATCAAAATTTGGGAGCAAAATATTTTAAACATACACACCCCTATAAGCCGTTTTTGTTGTCCGAGGCCACTAAGTTGATCGTAGGTACTCTGCCCCCTCCACGATTTACCACAGGTGATTTAAGACCACAAGATGTGGACTTTTGCTATGGGAGCTGCAACGGGCAATTATGGCCCATATTGGATAGAATATTTGATTTGGGCTTAAAATATGAAACTACAAAAGAGGCAGTTGAACAACGAAAACAATTTTTGATTCAGAAAAGAATAGGGGTTTGCGATATCGTGGAAAGTGCAGATAGGGAAAAAATAGACGCATCCGACCTCGGAATGCAAAATGTTGTGTTACGTGATTTAGTCGGATATTTACAAAAGTACCCGAATATCGATACCCTTTTGTTTACAGGCGGGAATAGTAAAAATGGTCCCGAATATTTCTTTCGTAGGCAGCTCAAGGAGTATAACTTAAAACTCGATGTGGTCTCCGACGACGTGCCCCGAATCCATCATTTGGAGTTGCCGATCACTTCGAGTTCTATGTCAGTTCGAGCGAAGTCGAGAACCATAAAAACCGTTTCGCTGACCGCACCCTCGGGAGCAGCTAACCGAGCTGTGGGAAGTTTACAGGCCTACAAGCAAATGAAACAAAAAAATCCAGCATTTAACACGCTGGATTTCAGAGTACTCCAATATCGGGAGTTTTTTTAGTTTATTTCGGAGGAGAGAATCCCGTAAAATACCTTTATTCCGTAAGCCAACTGTCCAATCTTAATGTTCTCGTTTGGGCTGTGTTGGTTGTTGTCCGGGTTTACTACTGGGACAATAAAAGCAGGAACCTTTAATTCGTTCACGAAAGGAGAGATTGGAACAGTACCTCCCATAGTACGAATCTGAATCACTTCTTTGCCAAAACTCTCGTTTAAGGCTTTCACAATAAAATTACCGTAAGGATTATTTAAATCGGTACGGAATGCATCTGTGACTCCACGTTCTTTCACAGTAACAATTTTATCGAATTGCATACGCTCTTCTTTGGAAGGCTCGTGATCTAAAATTTTATACCCTTGCTTGGTGATATGGTCTTTTATCAATTGTTTTAATCGGTTTCCATCACTCTCTACCACTAATCTTAAATCCAGTTCCGCCGTTGCGTTCTCTGGAACAATGGTGCGAGCCTTCTCGCCAACCCAGCCAGAACTCAATCCACGAATATTCAGAGAGGGGTACTGTAATGCCTCTTGGTAAAAACTTCCTACTTTTTCCGAAGTTTTAAATTGGAGCTTTTCGGTAATGGCCGCATCACTATCAGGTACACTTTTTAAAATTGAATCAGTGGTTTTGTCAATAGTTATACCATCATAATATCCAGAGATCGTTACCCTGCCATCAGCATCTTTCATCGTTGCCAACAATTGCGCCAATTGGAAGCCCGGGTTTGGAGCATAATTGCCATAATGTCCGCTATGTTGCGGTTTAATGGGGCCATAAGTGGTGAGGGTCAAAGTGGTAATACCTCGGCAACCATAAACTACGGTCGGATTCTCCGATGTGTGTACCGGTCCATCCACGATCATTAAAAAATCGGACTCCAAGAGTTCACGGTATTGTTTCACCGCTGCGGGCAATGGTTTACTTCCCTTTTCCTCTTCACTGTCCAAAATCACTTTTATATTAAAAGGTATTTCCTTGTCATCTTTTTTTAAGAGGTCCATGGCATTTAAAAGCATCACAATTGGGGACTTGTCATCCGAAGTTGACCTTCCGAACAAACGCCAATCGTAATTGATATCATCTCCAAGTTCATCAAAAGAAATGGTTTCAAAACCACCATCCTTCGGGGCTTTCAAAACCACATTGTACGGATTGGGTTGATCCCATTTGGAGGGTTCTACGGATTGTCCATCAAAATGCATGTAAATAAGAACCGTAGGTTTGTCCCCGCTCATGGGCGTGGCGGCAAAAAACAAAGGGAGTCCCTCGGTTTCCAATACTGCCGAGTTGAAGCCTCTATCACCAAATTTACGTTTTAACCACATAATGTTACGGTCGATATCCGCTGCATCCAAGGCATCGTTCGGGATAGCTATAAATTCACGTATTTCGTTAATGGCATCGGCGACCTGGGATTTTATGGCTACTTCATCTTGCGCAAAAACGGAAAAAGTAAGACATAGGATCGCTAGGGACAGTACTTTTTTCATGAGACAAATCAGTATTGATTTTTAGAGTCGAAATTTAACGAATTTGCTTTACAAAGTCACCAATCTTATCTACTCCATTTTTTGTTAAGTGTTTTATGAAGGCCGATCCTATAATTGCACCCTTAGTGTTTTGGGTAGCTTGCTCAAATGTCTCTGAGTTGCTGATACCAAAACCAACTATTTGCGGATTGTTCAAATTCATTTGGGCAATGCGATCAAAATAATTGGTTTGTTCGGCGCCAAAACCTTGCTTTGCTCCAGTGGTACTTGCCGAACTTACCATATAGATGAATCCTTCTGAAGCATTATCAATCGCTTTGATGCGCTCGTCGCTGGTCTGCGGTGTAATCAGAAAAACATTGATCAACCCATGTTTTTTAAAGATGGCCTCATATTCTTCTTTGTACACATTCAACGGTAAATCGGGAAGAATAAGTCCATCAATGCCGATTTCCTCACATTTCGCACAAAACTCTTCCACGCCATATTGAAGCACGGGATTAAAATAGCCCATTAAAATTAAAGGAATGGAGACCGATTTGCGGATGTCCTTCAATTGCTCAAAAAGTAGAACCGTATTCATGCCATTTTTTAGCGCGGTCGTGGAACTTTCCTGAATCGTAGGGCCATCGGCCAATGGGTCGCTAAAAGGCAGTCCGATCTCAATAAGATCTACTCCGTTCTTTTCCAAATCTTGGATAATCTTTACGGTATCGTTCAAATTGGGGTAACCAGCTGAAAAATATATGGAAAGGATTTTTTTATCCTCTTGTAGTTTTTGTTTGATTCTGTTCATAGTATTAAGATGTTAGATGTCAGACATAAGATGCAAGAAATATTTCTGCTGTCTTAATTCTGATCTCTAGAGTCTGAAATAATCAATATAGTTCTGTAAGTCTTTATCCCCGCGACCGGAAAGGTTTACCACGACCACATCATTTTTCTTAAACTTTCTTTCCTCGAAAATAGCCAGTGCATGAGAAGATTCAATTGCGGGGATTATACCTTCCAGTTTACAAAGTTCCAATCCGGCTTTCATGGCATCATCATCCGTTATCGAAATAAATTCCCCACGACCTGAAGCGTACAAATGGGCATGCATGGGTCCCACGCCTGGATAATCCAATCCTGCGGAAATGGAGTAAGGCTCGGTAATTTGGCCGTCCTGGGTTTGCATCAACAAGGTTTTGCTGCCATGGATAATGCCCACTTTTCCTAAAGCGGAGGTAGCGGCACTTTCACCGGAATGTATTCCCTTCCCAGCGGCCTCTACAGCAATAATGCCTACTTCTGGAGTGTCCAAATAATGATAAAAAGCACCTGCCGCATTACTTCCGCCACCAACGCAGGCCACAACATAATCAGGATTTTTTCGACCCTCTTTTTCTTGGAGCTGTTTTTTGATTTCTTCCGAGATTACAGATTGAAAACGTGCTACCATATCGGGGTAAGGATGGGGGCCTACCACTGATCCGATGATATAATGTGTGTCCACGGGATTATTGATCCAGTCACGAATAGCTTCGTTGGTGGCGTCCTTCAATGTTTTGCTGCCGGATGTTGCAGGTCTTACCTCGGCTCCCAACATTTTCATTCGGGCAACATTTGGTGCTTGGCGGGCAATATCGATTTCACCCATATACACCACACATTGAATTCCCATAAGTGCACAGACCGTTGCTGTGGCCACACCATGTTGACCGGCACCTGTTTCTGCAATGATCCTGTTTTTGCCCAATTTCTTGGCCATTAAAATCTGGCCAATGGTGTTGTTTACTTTATGGGCACCGGTATGGCAAAGGTCTTCCCGTTTAAGGTAGATGTTGGTGTTGTATTTTTTGGAAAGACGATTGGCAAAATAAAGAGGTGTTGGTCGGCCTACATAATCTCTTAGCAATTGTTGGAACTCTTCTTTAAAAGAAGGTTCTTCCATAATGCTGAGGTAGTTTTGCCGAAGCTCCTCACAGTTGGGATAGAGCATCTCGGGGATAAAAGCTCCCCCAAACTCACCGTAATATCCCCTTTCATCTGCATGATAGCTTTTCATTGGTATTCGTTTTTAGTTAAGATCACTTTTCAGTGATGCTTTGAATGTTTTTAGTTCTTCGATGTTTTTTAGTCCGGGTGCTGTCTCAAATTTACTGTTCACATCTATGGCAAAACACATGTTGGAAGCAGGGCTTTTTAAAAATGTATTTAGTTTATCCAAGGAGTCCAGTCCTATACCGCCACTTAAAAAGTAGGGTTTTTGGGATGGATATTTTTTCAAAACCGACCAATCGAAGGTGTAGCCATTGCCACCGGGCAATTTTCCTTTGGTGTCAAAAAGGAAGTAGTCGCAAACACCTTCATAATGGGTTAGGGTGCCAAAATCAAAATCATCTTTAATGGAAAATACTTTGATGATTTCTAGACTTCTCGACTGTGCTCGAAATGACAGAGATCTTTCTTTTAGTTCCCGGCAGTAATCTGGGGTTTCCTTTCCATGCAGCTGAACGGCATCTAATTGATAATGATCTGCTTTTTCCATGACTTCCTCCAAAGATGCATCTACAAAAACTCCCACTTTTTTAATAGAACTGGGCAGGTCCGGTATTTCTCCCGAAAAATAGCGGGAGGAAAATTCCCAGAAGATAAAACCCAAATAGTCGGGTTGCAATGTAGCAACAGCTTCGGGATTATGGTTTATGCCGCAGATTTTTAGTTTCATAGTTTTGTTCGTTGTCATTCCGAAACGAGCTTTGCGATTGAGGAATCTCTGGAGAGATTTCTTACTTTGATTTCGACTGCCCTCAATCTGACAGTTCAAAATGTCGTTACCCGATTATTTTAGATATAAACTCTTTTGCACTTTCTCCAGGATCATCGGTCTTCATAAAATTTTCACCGATCAAAAATCCTTGATAATCAAACTCCTTTAATTCTTTAATAGCCTCCACGGAACTGATTCCACTTTCCGATACTTTTACAAAATCATCCGGTATTTTGGCGGATAGTGTTTTGCTGGTATCCAAACTCACCTCGAAAGTTTTAAGATTACGGTTGTTCACTCCCAGCATATCCAAACTAGGCATAATAGATTTTTCGAGTTCCTCTTCGTTATGTACTTCTAACAATACCTCCAAACCCAAAGTTTTGGCCAATTGGGAAAGCGATTTGATCTCTTCTTTGGACAAAATAGCGGCGATCAATAGAATAACATCTGCACCATAGGCTTTGGCTTCTATGATCTGATATTCATTTATAATGAATTCCTTCCGTAAAATAGGAATATTGGTGGCGGCTCTTGCCAATACCAAATCATCCAAGGAGCCCCCAAAATATTTGCCGTCGGTAAGCACGGACATACCGCAAACACCTGCACCGGCATATCCCTTGGCCACATCCGCTACATTTAAACTTTGATTGATCACGGCTTTGGAGGGCGAGCGTCGTTTATGTTCGGCTATAATCCCCGAATTGCTTAGGCGCAAGGTTTCTGCCAACGATATAGAAATTCGTTCCATTAATATCGAGGTTTCCAATTGTGGGATAGTGATAAGCGATTTTTTTAAATCGATTTCCTTGTGCTTATCAGCTACTATTTTGTCTAGTATGTTCATTTCTTTTTTTGTCATTCCGCACATGGAGCGGAATCTTTTTATTGAGTTGGTTTTTTTTGATTCCTGCTTTCCCTTCGACTACCTGCCTGCTACAGGAGGGCGTTCAGGGTACACCGGGAGTACCGTTGGTTAATTTCACTTTGTTATGCTGAACAAAGTGAAGCATCTCTAACAATCTCTCGACTGCGCCCGAGATTACACCTAGTTTTTACTCAATTCCTGTAATTTTTTCAAGGTGGCCAGCCCCTTACCGCTCAAAAGTGATTCATAGGCTTTTTCAAAGCCTTCTTTTGGGGTTATGTCCTCTACGGTTGCAATGGCAACCCCGGCATTGGCACATACTACATTGTTCTGTGCTTCGGTGCCTTTACCTTGCAAAATATTCATAAATATTTGAGCGGATTCCGCAACGTCTTCACCACCAACGATGTCTTGCTGAGAAACTTTTTTTACTCCAAAATCGGCAGGACTTAGCATAGCTTCTGAATTGTTTGAAATTGTTTTGGTGTCACCTGTCAACGAAATCTCGTCATATCCGTCCAAAGCATTCAAGACCGTAAACTTTTTATCGGTGTTCTGATATAGATACCCATACATCCTGGCCAGTTCCAAATTAAATACTCCTACCATCTGATTTTTTGGGAATGCAGGATTCACCATGGGCCCCAACATATTAAAAAAGGTTTTTACCGCTAGTTCCCTGCGGATGGGGGCTACATTCTTCATGGCTGGGTGGAACAGGGGCGCGTGCAGCACACAAATTCCTGCCTCTTCGATAGTTCTCTTTAGAAAATCGGCATCATTGCTAAATTTGATTCCCAAAAATTCCATTACGTTACTACTCCCACATTTAGAGGAAACGCCATAATTTCCATGCTTGGTTACATGGATTCCTGCTCCAGCGGTAACAAATGAGGCCAAGGTAGAGATATTAAAGGTGTCTTTGCCGTCGCCTCCCGTTCCACAAAGGTCGATGGGGTTGTATTCCGATAGATCTACGGCCAAACATAGCTCTAAAAGTGCATCGCGGAAGCCTTCAAGTTCTTCTATGGTGATGCTCCTCATCATGTAAACCGTTAAAAAAGCAGCAATTTGGGAGGTGTTGTAATCGCCTTTGGCAATATTTACCAATACCTGTTTGGCTTCCTCTTTGGGAAGTATTTCGTGATTGATAAGTTTATTTAAGGTCTCTTTCATTTTCTTTATTTGTGATTCCGAACGGATGCTGAGCGGAGTCAAAGCATGATGCGGAAAATTTATTCAATTGGGTTTATTTGGATTCCTCTTACCTTTCGATTTTGCTCAGGGTACTTCAGGAATGACATGTTATTTACTTTCCAGCCAATTTTTCAACATTTGTTTGCCTTCTGGTGTTAAAACAGATTCTGGGTGAAACTGTACCGCGGTCACGTCGTATATTTTGTGATGTAGCGACATTATTTGCCCATTTTCGTCCACTGCGGTTATTTCCAAATCATCAGGTACATTTGGATCCACTACCCAAGAGTGATAACGGCCTACTTGAAGCGTTTTGGGCATATCCTGATAAATTGGGTCGTCTTTGATTACATTAATTTTGGTATCTACGCCATGATATACCTCGTCCAAATTGATCAAAGTGCCTCCAAACACCTCTCCGATGGCCTGTAACCCCAAGCAAACTCCGAAAATACGTTTTGAGGGGGCATAAGTTTTGATAACCTCTTTTAAGATTCCGGCCTCATCTGGAATTCCGGGGCCTGGGGACAAAACAATATGATCAAAAGGTTCCACTTCGTCCAAAGTGAGCTGGTCGTTTCTTTTAACGGTTACCTCGCAATCCAAGTCCTCCAAATAGTGCACCAGATTATAAGTGAAACTATCGTAGTTGTCTATCATTAAAATCTTTTGTTCCATGTTTAGATTGTTTCGGCAATTTCCAGCGCTTTGTTCAATGCGCCCAATTTGTTATAAGTTTCTTGGAGTTCGTCGTCCGGGTCGGAAGCTGCAACCAAACCGGCCCCTGCTTGGTAAAACAGTTCGTGGTTTTTGCTCAAAAATGTCCGGATCATAATGGCGTGGTTAAAATTTCCATCAAAATCCATAAATCCTATTGCACCACCATAATAGGAGCGACTCGTTTTTTCATATTTTTCGATCAATTGCATGGCCATGTGCTTGGGAGCTCCGCTCAAGGTGCCGGCAGGGAAGGTATCCGCCACTACTTTCATGGTAGTGCTATCCTTTTTCTTTACCCCTGTTACTTTGGAGACTAAATGTATTACATGGGAAAAGTATTGTACTTCGCGATAGGTCTCCACGTTTACGGTACTGCCATTTCTGCTCAAATCGTTTCGGGCAAGGTCCACGAGCATTACATGCTCGCTGTTTTCTTTTTCGTCCTGTGCAAGTTTTTTTGCCAGTTCGGCATCTTTTTCATCGTTACCGGTACGTTTGTACGTGCCTGCAATGGGATGTATTTCCGCTTTTCCATTTTTAACGATCAATTGCGCTTCGGGAGAGCTTCCGAATATTTTAAAGTTGCCATAATCAAAATAAAAAAGGTAGGGGGAGGGGTTAATAGATCTTAGGGCTCGATATACATTGAACTCATCTCCCTTAAATTTTTGTTTGAACCTTCTGGAGAGCACCAATTGAAATACATCGCCGCGCTGACAATGTTTTTTGGCCAATTCCACTTGCGCTTTATAATCTTCATCCTTTAGATTGGACTCGGGTTTACCTTCTTTATTAAAGTTGTAGGATGAAAAGGTGCGAACGTTGAACAGTTGCTCCATTTCCTCTACATTGCTTTGGGTGTCGTAACAATGCGCGAACAGATAGGCTTCGTTCTTAAAATGATTGATGGCGATAATATTCTGGTAAACGGCATAATATATGTCGGGGATATTTACCGAATCATTTTTTTTGTTAATCTCAACATCTTCAAAATATCGTACGGCATCATAGGCCATGTAACCGAACAGGCCGTTGTAAATGAATTTAAATCCGTTCTCTGTGGTCTTAAATTGCTTGCTAAAATTGTGGATTACTTTAGTAACGTCGGTTTCAGGAGTAATCTCGGTTACCTCCTTTTTGCCATCGGGAAAGCTTTGTACAATGGTTTCGTTCTCTATCTTGATGGATGCTATCGGGTTACAGCAGATGTACGAGAAACTATTATCGTTGGCATGGTAGTCGCTACTTTCCAAAAGAATGCTATTTGGAAATTTATCGCGGATCTTAAGATAGACACTCACCGGTGTGATAGTATCCGCAAGGATTTTTTTGTAATGGGTCTGTAGAGTATAACTCATTTTGGTACTTATATAAATTAAAAAAGGCTTGTCGTGATGACAAGCCTCTTGTATGGTTATAATGGGGACTTAGCTCACGACGTTTGACGTAAGTTTAACCACCACCAGTTATTTGCTATTCTGTTAATCATTGCTTCAAAGATAGGAAGGAATTTTTTATGGTACAACAATGTTTTGTGTAAAATAAAAAATCCCGTCCAAGAATTTCTTGGACGGGATTTTCACACACTAAACTGTAGTTGCTTACATCTGTAGGTCAACTACCAAATCAAATTCGTCGTAAATTAATTTGTCCTTAGCTGTACCAATTATTCCAGACCCATATTTTACGTCGTATTTTGTTCTGTCAACTTTTAAAGTTGCAGTTGCTTTATCGCCATAAACAGAAACTACAAAGGAAACAGGTTCTGTATTGTTTTTTATGGTTAGGTCGCCAGTTACGTCGTATGAGTTTTTCCCGGTTGCTTTAACTTTTGTGAAAACTAAAGTAGCGGTTGGATGATTGGCAGTCCCGAAAAAGTCGTCGGATTTTAAGTGACCGTCCAATTTGTTTTTGTACTCACCTTCAAGATCGGTGGCGTTTATGCTGCTCATGTCCACTACAAACTCACCGCCCACCAATTTTTCACCATCAAATTCCAATGCTCCGGATTTAAGGTCGATGGTTCCTGTGTGCGAACCACCTACTTTGTAGCCTTTCCATACTACACTGCTTTCCGAGGTATTTACTTTTTTGGTTTCTTTTTTAATTGGATTGGCAATGGCCGAAGCTCCAAAAAGGGTGATCAATGCTAAGCTCAAAATTGATTTTTTCATGATTGTTTAATTTCAGATGTTAATTGTTATTATATATGTGTAAATAATTCTTTGTTCGACTTTCTAACTTTTGCCAAATGCTGGGTTTCGTCTTCTTCCGAGCGATAGCCCACCGCCAGAACAACGGCTGCATTCAAGTTTTTTTCCGAAAGACCTAGGATTTCGTTGTATTTGTCCGATTCGAAACCTTCGATTGGACAAGTGTCTATTTTTAATTCGGCCGCAGCCTGCATCAAATTACCAAAGGCAATGTAAGCTTGTCTGGCCGTCCAGTGATTTTTAGTTTCAGCTGGCAAATCAATCAATTTCGATTTCATAAAGTCTGAATATCCCTTTAGTCCTTCTGCGGGGATGTTTCTTGTTTTGCTCACATTGGTCAAATAATCGTCCACCAACTCATCGCCAAAATTGGTGGCGTTCGCAAAAACAAAAATGTGAGATGCATCGCTAATCTGAGATTGACCCCAAGAAACGGGTTTAAGTTTTTCCCTCAGTTCGGTATCGGTGATCACATAAATATGGTAAGGTTGCAAACCGTAAGAGGAGGCACTCAATCGAGTGGCTTCCAAGAGGGTTTCCAAATCGTTATCCGATACTTTTTTGGTAGCATCAAATTTTTTGGTGGCATAGCGCCATGTTCTATGTTCTATAACGTTGCTCATTATTTTAAAATTTATCTAATAGATGATTCAATTGTTCCAACTCGTCTTTTGTGAAATTTTTTAAGATAGTACCATGTGCTTTGTCCAGCGCGTTATCCATTTTAGATAAGGCCTTGAGCCCTTGGTCTGTTATTACTATTTCTACTTTACGCCTGTTCGATGGACATAGACAACGGTTTACAAACCCTTTGGCAATAAGCTTATCCACCAAGCGGGTGGTATTGCTCATTTTGGTCACCATTCTTTCATTAATTGTAGAAAGGTTGGCCGGTTTGCCCTGTTGCCCCCTTAAAATCCGAAGTACATTAAATTGCTGTATGGAAACTTCAAAAGGCTTCAATGTACCGGTCATAACTTCGCTGATTCTGTTATGGACCAATTCCATGTGTATAACCGTTCTTGGTTCCAAGGGAATCTTTTTAGAGGTCTTTATGATTTTTTCAACATTCATGTACAAACAATATTTGTATATACAAATGTATGTTGATTTTGAATGTCAATCCAAATAATTGATAGATAAATTTTTGTTAAAGAATGGATTTGAGGTTTTTCCTTATGTATTTTTAGGTTGTAAAAATCAGATAATGAAGAAGTTATTGCTTTTAGGGTCGATGCTTGTTGTTTTTGCGGGATGTTTGGAAAAGAAAGGGCAAAAGAAGGATGATGTTAAAAATACTGAGAATGAATTGATTGAACCAAAGGCTGATAAAAAAGTGGAAGTTAAGTTTCCTGTTTATGATTTTGATGCTTTTGAGCCAATTCTTCATAAAGATGATGGGAAGACGTATATCGTGAACTTTTGGGCAACTTGGTGCCAGCCTTGTATTGAAGAAATGCCCCATTTTGAGCGAGTGAATTCGGAGCGGTCGGATAATAATGTGGAGGTGATTTTGGTAAACTTGGATATGCCCAATATGTGGAAGACCAGATTGGAGCCTTATGTGGAAAAAAAGGGGATACAGTCTCAAGTAGTAATATTGGACGACCCTAAGCAGAACGATTGGATTCCAAAGGTTTCCAAGGAGTGGGGCGGGGGCATTCCCGCTACCTTAATATATAATACAGAGAAACGTACTTTTTACGAACGCGGTTTTACTTACGAAGAACTAAAAGAGGAGTTGAACAAATTTATAAATTAAGCAATCATGAAAAATTTAAGGATTTTACGTTGGGCTCCGCCCTTACTGTTGTTTGTTGCGGCTTTTGCAGTAGGATTTAAAGCAGCGACCGAACATAATTTGGATAAAGGATATCAGGTTGGCGATATGGCTGCAGATTTCTCGCTCAAAAATGTGGACGGACAAATGGTATCCTTATCGAATTTTAAGAATGCCAAAGGCTTTTTGGTCATATTTACCTGTAATACGTGCCCATATGCACAAGCTTATGAAGATAGGATTATTGAGCTGGACGCTAAATATAAGCCGCAAGGTGTTCCAGTAGTGGCCATTATGCCTAACAACCCAAGTGCTAAACCAGGAGATAGTTTTGCAAAAATGAAAGAGCGTGCCGCCGAAAAAGGTTTCACATTTCCTTATTTATTGGATAAAGGTCAACAGGTTTACCCGGAATATGGTGCCACAAGAACACCGCACGTTTTTCTGTTAGAAAAAAAGTCATCGGGCAATGAGGTAGTGTACATTGGAGCTATAGACGATAATTACCGGGATGCGGCCCAGGTCGAAGAGCGATTTGTGGAGAATGCTGTAGATGCCATGCTTGCCGGAAATGAAATCAATCCAAAAACAACCAAGGCAATTGGGTGCGGCATAAAGTAAGCTGTTTTAAAATAATACAATTAGAAATCCAGAGTAATGCTCTGGATTTTTATTTTTGCAGAACTTAAAATTGAAAAAAATGGCAGATTTATCTCAAGAAGAGTGGGCAGATCAACTAAAAAATGATGACAACGCCTTTATTTTGGATGTGCGTACCCCGGAAGAAGTAGAAGAAGGATATATTCCCGGAGCTACCAATATTGATATTTATTTAGGACAGGAATTTTTGAACAAAGTGGAAGAATTGGATAAGTCCAAAAACTTTTACGTTTACTGCCGATCAGGAAACCGTAGTGCACAAGCTTGCGCTATTATGAACAGTATTGGAATTGAAAACGCCTATAATTTGGAAGGTGGCTTTATGGATTGGGATGGTGAAGTAACGGAATAGATACCTATTTGTCCCAAATCTATGCGAGAAGACCTACTTTATTTTATTTGGAAGCACAATAAGCTTCCAACAAACCAACTTTACACCGGAAACAACGAGCTAGTAAGGATTAAATCCATTGGGTTCCAGAATAAATTGGCCGGTCCTGATTTTTTCAATGCCCAAGTGGAAATTGATGGGCAGCTGTGGGCCGGTAATGTGGAGATGCACCTCAAATCTTCCGATTGGTACGTGCACCATCACGAAACGGATGAAAATTACAACAATGTCATTCTTCACGTAGTTTGGGAGGATGACATTGTTGTTTTTAGAAAAGACGGTTCGCAAATTCCCACCTTGGAAGTAAAGCAATATGTTCCCGGTGAACTATTGGACCGGTATCGGGCTTTGATGGAGAATTCACGTACTTCCTTTATTAATTGTGAAAAGGATTACAAGGAAATAGATGCCTTTATCATGGAAAATTGGATGCATCGGTTGTTTATTGAACGACTCGAGCACAAGTCCAAATTAATTTTGGATCTGTTGGATGCATCCAAAAACAATTGGGAGGCCGTTCTTTTTATAGTATTGGCAAAGAATTTTGGGTCCACGGTGAACGGGACATACTTTTTGGAGCGGGCAAAGCAATTGGATTTTTCCATTATTAGAAAAACTACCAACGAACCTTCACAATTGGAAGCTTTGCTTTTTGGCCATTTTGGACTTTTGCATGCAGAAGATTGTACAGATGCATACTACTTGCAGCTCCAAAAGGAATATATCTACCTCAAACAAAAATTTGATTTACTTGAGCCCTTGTCAAAGCCAGGGTATTTTGGGTTACGCCCATTAAACTTTCCCACGGTTCGTATATCACAATTAATAAGTTTGTACAGTAAAAACCATAATCTCTTTTCAAAATTGATGGAGCTTGACAAGCTGGAAGCTATTTATCAAACCTTGGAAGTCTGTGCAAGTCCTTATTGGGAAGAACACTATACCTTTGGTAAAGTATCCAAAAAACAAGTAAAAAAGCTATCCCGAAATTTTATCGATTTGGTTATCATCAATACCTTGGTTCCACTCAAATTTTGCTATTCAAAATATATAGGGAGTCAATGGAACGAGGAGTTGATAAGTTTGGTGTCTCAAGTAACCAAAGAGAAAAATTCCATTATTCAAAATTTTGGAAAAATTGGCTCAAAAGCAAAAAATGCATTGGAAAGTCAAGCCCAATTGGAGCTGTACAATAATTATTGCGCAAAAAATAAATGCATGCAATGTGTCGTAGGTACACAATTATTGAACAGAAATATATAATTTTAACCATGTCTTTGTTTTATAATACCCTTTACTATTTTCAAAAGCGAGGCTTCGAGGTTTGTAGGCGAATTGCAGAAAGACTCGGTATCCGTGCCCGTGTGGTGCGTACCAGCTTTATCTATCTTACTTTTGTTACCTTGGGCTTTGGGTTTGCACTTTATCTTTTTATTGCCTTTTGGCTAAGGATCAAGGACCTGATTTATACAAAAAGAACTTCTGTATTTGACCTTTAAGAATGATTAGATTGTTGCGCTCCAAAATACTTGTGGCCCTCACCTTAATGGTGTTGGTGTTGTCGTTTGGGGTGATCGGTTATAAAATGTTGTCCGATTTTACGTGGATCGAGGCTGTTTACATGACCATTATTACGGTGACCACCGTAGGCTTCTCCGAGGTAAGGCCCTTGGATGCCAATGCAAAGATTTTTACCGTATTTTTAATTGTTACCAGTGTTTTTATATTTGGATTTGCCATTTCCGTGGTATCCGAATATATTTTGGGCAGAAATTCGTTGGAGCTACTAAAAAAGAAAAAAGTGAAAAAACAGATTGATAGTCTTTCCAATCATGTAGTGATTTGTGGTTTTGGTAGAAATGGTATGCAAGCTGCAGAAAAGTTGACTGCTTACCAAAAGCCGTTTGTGGTGATCGAAAGGGATAAGGAGATTATTGAGCGGCACGAGGATGATATTTTGTTTGTAGAGGGCGACGCCAACGAGGACGAAGTTTTGCTCGAAGCGGGAATAGACCGCGCACAATATCTTATAACTGCCGTGCCCGATGATTCTGCAAATCTATTTATAGTGCTTTCGGCCAGGCAATTAAATTCCAAACTTTTTATAATAAGTAGAGCTTCCCAGATAACCTCGGTGAAAAAATTGGAATTTGGCGGGGCGAACAAGGTTATAATGCCCGATAAAATAGGCGGGGATCATATGGCCTCTTTAGTAGTAATGCCTAATTTGATTACTTTTTTGGACCAACTTTCCATAGAAGGGGAACATACCACAAATTTAGAGGAAGTCAGTATCGAGGATTTCACAGATCAGATGGAATGTAACTCATTGCGCGATTTGGATTTGCGCAGAAAAACAGGCTGTACCATAATCGGCTATGTAGATCCAAATGGAAAGTACATAATAAACCCAGAAGCTGATATAGTTTTACAGCCCAAGAGCAAGGTCATTGTTTTGGGGAGACCCGAACAGATAAGGAAATTAAATCAAATGTTTCGGATTGGATAGTTAAAAAAACATAAAATTTGATAGCGTTGATTTTTTTTTGGATATTGCTGACTTTACCATACCAAAAACTAACTAATCTTAATATATGAAGTATTATCTTTTTCTATTGTCTTTTTTTGCGCTAACCACAGGTTTTTCACAAGAATTGACCGTAGTTGGCAAAACCTACAATGTCTCCAATAACATCAACGATGGTGTTATAGAGCTTAAAGTAGATGGAGGGGTCGAACCTTACACCTACAAATGGAGCAATCAGGAAACGCCGCTCAAGTCCAAATCAGCACAAAAATTGGTAGAAGGCATACCTTATAGTGTTACAGTAACGGACGCAGCAGGTAATTCAATTACCAAAGAGTTTAAAGTAGAGACAGAATCTATTACAGAAGTATTCAATGGAACCATGACCCCGGCAGTAAGTGCATTGGGGTCTGTTCTTTTCTGGGACCCTTTTGCCGCAATCGGAATTTATGATCCAGTGGCCTATGCCGACGTGAAATTGATAGGTATTCCCGATTGGAGCAACGAGACCCAAGATAAATTCGTTTTAAAGGAATGGCTGAAGGATGATAAGGCCAGTGTAGCCATAGGCGAAGATATTGCTGTAATTACCAGTGATAAAAAAGGTGATATTACTATAAAGTCTGAAGCAAAGGGAAAGCTTTTGCAGAAAGTGAAGAAGGGCAACGTTATCTACAATTCAGATAACCAAGAACATGTTATAGAGCAAGGGGCACATTACTTTGCGGAGATCAAATACGACGAGCCCATTGCCATGACCCATCCAAACGGAGATCCGATCATAAAGGGGATTCCTTTTATAGTGATTTGGTTGGTGCTTGGAGCATTGTTCTTTACGATTAGAATGGGATTCATTAACATTCGAGGTTTTAGGCATTCTATTGATCTTGCCAAAGGAAAGTACGATGACCCAAACGCACCAGGGCAAGTTACCCACTTTCAGGCATTGGCAACAGCTGTTTCCGGTACTGTAGGTCTTGGTAATATTGCAGGGGTGGCCGTCGCGGTATCCCTGGGTGGTGCAGGAGCCACTTTCTGGATGATCGTTTGTGGACTTTTGGGTATGTCGTCCAAATTTGTGGAGTGTACCCTTGGTGTAAAATACAGGGATATATTGCCTGATGGCCGCGTGTTTGGTGGTCCAATGAACTACTTGCGCTATGGTTTGGAAAAGCGTAATATGAAAGGTTTTGGTAAAGTATTGGCGGGAGTGTTCGCCATGCTAGCGGTGGGAGCTTCCTTTGGTGGAGGTAACATGTTCCAGGCAAACCAATCTTTTGAGCAATTGGCCGGACAGTTCCCTGCGTTGGCGGGTAATGGCTTTTGGTTCGGAGTGGTTACTGCTATTCTGGTAGGCGTAGTGATCATTGGAGGAATTAGTAGTATTGCCAAGGTAACAGGTAAGGTTGTGCCGATTATGGCCACGATTTATATTGTTGCAGCGTTGGCAGTTATTATAATGAATATTCAAAATATTGGACCGGCATTCTCTGCAATCGTGGATGGAGCGTTTAACCCTTCGGCCCTAAAAGGAGGAATTTTAGGTGTCTTGGTCATCGGGTTTCAAAGAGCAGCCTTCTCCAATGAGGCGGGTGTAGGTTCTGCGGCCATTGCCCACAGTGCGGCAAAGACCAACCATCCACCGTCCGAAGGTTTTGTTGCCTTGCTTGAGCCTTTTATCGATACCGTTGTGGTTTGTACCCTAACAGCTTTGGTGTTGATTTTTACAGGAATGCACGAAGTAGAAGGAATGGCAGGTGCCCAGTTGACATCAGATGCTTTTGGTAGCCAGATTTCTTGGTTCCCTTATGTATTGGCCTTGGCGGTATTCCTTTTTGCATTCTCAACCATGATTTCTTGGTCTTACTATGGAATGAGGGCTTGGACTTATCTATTTGGAAAGAGCAAGCGTTCAGAAATGATCTACAAGATGTTATTCTTGGTGTTTGTTGTAGTGGGTGCTTCGGTAAGTTTAGGGGCTGTATTGGACTTTTCGGATATGATGATTTTAGCAATGTCCTTCCCGAATATCATTGGACTTTATATAATGTCCGGAGAGGTTCGTAAAGACTTGGACGGTTATCTACAGAAATTAAAAGCTGGTCAACTCTTCAAAAAAATGAAGAGTCAATAATATATATCGCACATGAGAAAACAATCCCACTTCAGGTTCAATAAACAAGAACGAAGTGGGATTTTCTTTTTGCTGCTGGTAGTAATTGTACTGCAAGTGGCTTTCTTCTGGTTAAAAGCAAATCCCTCTCGTCCAAAAAGTAGTTTGGCACTCAATTTTGAGGAACAAAAAATCATGGATAGTCTTATTGTTGAAAAACAGCAAAGTCTTATCACGAAGATGTATCCTTTTAACCCCAATTACATTTCTGACTATAAAGGCTACATCTTGGGTTTGTCAGCTGTAGAGTTGGATAGGTTGTCAGCTTTTAGACAGAAAGGAAAGTTTGTCAATTCTTCAGAAGAATTTCAGGCCATTACCCAAGTATCGGATTCTTTGTTGGGGGTCTTGTCGCCGCATTTTCAATTTCCAAATTGGAAAAAACATAATCAAACTCAAAAGAAAGCCTTGCCCAAACCTAAAAACAGAGTTCAAGTGAGAGGTTTGAATACTGCTACGGCAGACGATTTAATGGTGGTTTACGGAATTGGTGAAAAACTGTCCCGCAGAATTATAAAGTTCAGGGACAGGCTTGGTGGTTTTTCGGTGAACGAGCAATTGTACGATGTCTATGGGCTCAAGCCGGAAGTTGTGGAAGAAGTTTTGCGTTATTTTCAGGTGTTGGAAGTTCCTACGATTAAAAAAATCAATCTAAATACGGCCACGGCAAAAGAGTTATCGCAACTTATATATATAAGGAGTGGGTTGGCGGGGCAAATTGTAGCGTATAGAGAGAAAAATGGTTTGTTCAAAACATTTCAAGAATTGACTCATGTTGATGGATTTCCAACAGAAAAACTAGATAGAATAGCCTTATATTTGTTTTTATAAAATAGGTGGTATGATTGATATGTACTTCACGGAAGAACATAATTTATTCCGGGAGAGTCTAAAGGATTTTTTGCAAAAAGAGGTTGTTCCCCATATAGAAGAATGGGAGGAATCGGGAAGAATAGATAGGGATATTTGGAATAAATTTGGAGAAATGGGATATTTTGGGTTAATGACCCCAGAAGATTATTCTGGTCTAAACCTTGATCTTTTCTATACGGTTATTTTCCTTGAGGAATTGCAAAAGATAAACTCAGGCGGTTTTGCTGCAGCTATGTGGGCGCACCAATATTTGGCAATGACCTACCTGAACAAGTTGGCCACCGACGAGCAGAAAAGAGCGTATCTGGAGCCCAGTGTCCTTGGGGATAAAATTGGCTGTTTGGGAGTGTCCGAACCTTTTGGAGGAAGCGATGTTGCCGCTATGCGGACCACTGCCGATAAAAAGGGTGACGTTTATATTGTAAACGGTTCCAAGACATTTATTACCAATGGAGTTTACGGGGACTATATTATTTTGGCGGCAAAAACAGATGTGAATGCAGGCCATAAAGGCATCAGTATGTTCATTATGGATAAAAACGCCAAAGGGGTGTCTTTTAATAAGTTGAATAAATTAGGATGGAGGGCTTCGGATACAGCGGAACTAGCTTTTGATAATGTTGAAGTGCCGGCTTCCAATTTGCTCGGAAATTTAAATGAAGGTTTTTCGTATATCATGGAGGCCTTTGCATTGGAACGTTTGGTAATGGGGGTAAACTCGCATGCAAGGGCAGAGTATGCTCTCGATTATGCATTGCAGTATATGTCCGAGCGCGAAGCATTTGGTAAAAGCATAGATCAATTCCAAGCTCTAAGGCACCGATTGGTGGATCTCTATTCCGATATGTTGCTTTGCAAACAATTTAACTATGCCACTGTTGCACAAATGGAAAAAGGGACCTATGTGGTAAAGGAAGCAACAATTTCTAAACTTAAGTCCACAAAAATGGCCGATGAGGTAATCTACAATTGTCTTCAGTTTTTAGGAGGATATGGTTATATAGAAGATTATCCGATGGCGAGGTTGAGCAGGGATAGCCGACTGGGTCCAATTGGAGGGGGGACTTCGGAAATTTTACGGGAAATTTTGGCCAAAATTATCGTGGATAAAAAGGAGTATAAAAAACCGAAGGTGTAGAAAATATCAAAAAAGTAAAATATTTCTTTAATGGTTAAATATCATTCGTATATTTGCACTCCAAAAATCTAAAAGAAAGGAGGTTGTAGCCCATGTTAATTATACCAGTAAAAGAAGGAGAAAACATCGATAGAGCTTTAAAACGTTTCAAGCGTAAGTTCGACAGAACAGGTACCATGCGTCAGTTAAGAACAAGACAGCAGTTTACTAAACCTTCTGTAAAACGTAGAGCGCAGATACAAAAAGCACAATACATTCAAGGTCTTAGGGATCAAGAAGAAGTATAGTCTTTTAGAGCCTTTTACAATACATAACAATCCCGTTCCAATTATGGAGCGGGATTTTTCTTTTCTATAGGTTTCGAAATTCTAATTGTTACCTTTGGAATATGTCCTTATCTGCTTTTATTTCGTACTTGGGGTTGGAGAAGAATTACTCCAAGCATACTATTTTGGCGTATCAAAAGGATATTGAAGCCTTTTCGGATTTTTGCGCAGAGCATCACGGGGAGGTCGATATATTGGAGGTTTCTTATCCACTGATCAGAAATTGGATAGTGGAACTTTCCGATCAGGGCATTTCCAATAGATCTATCAATAGAAAAATATCGTCTTTGCAGGCCTATTATAAGTTTTTATTGAAAATAGGGGATATTGCCGTCTCACCTTTGGTGAAGCATAGGGCATTGAAGACCGAAAAGAAGGTGGAGGTTCCTTTTTCTGAAAACGAAATGGAATCCATTTTATCGGAAATTCCTTTTGAGGGTGATTTTGAAGGTGAACGGGATAAGCTCATTATCGAGCTTTTGTATGCTACAGGTATGCGA
>JAAEZN010000081.1 GCA_018222835.1 Algicola sp.
CCCAGGGTCTGTGCAATGGTATTGACCATCAAGGTCTTTGCCAACCCGGGAACACCAATCAAAAGGGAGTGCCCACCCGTATAAATGGAGAGCAAAATTTGGTCGATTACCTCTTCTTGGCCTACAATGACCTTGGCAATCTCTTTTTTTAAATCTTGGTGTTTTTTTACAAGGTTTTCTACCGCTGTTACATCCGACATACAATTATTGCTTTACCCAGTTGTTCGCGAAATTGCAGCTTTTACTCTCATCATCTACATGGATATAGGTATCCTCGATATGTTCGTCCATCCATTCTTTTATTGCCTTAAACTGTTTTTCCCTTAAGGCCAATTCTTGGATCTTCAAATAATCTTTTGCAAAGTCCGCTTCATGTTCGTCATAGCGGTTGGAGATTTTCATAATCTTAAGTTTTGGAGCTCCGCCCCTTGGATCATTCTCGCGAATGGGCCTTGAAATTTCTCCATCCTTTAAATCCCTAACTTGATTATAGAGTGTAGGATCCATTTTGGTCAACTCAAAACGAGAATCAAAATTGATAGGGTTTCGCAATAATCCGCCGTCGAACTTGGTCTCTTTTTCATCGGAAAAGTTCAATGCCGCTTCGGCAAAAGTATATTTACCATCCAAGATATGTTGACGAATCGTATCCAATTCGCTTACTGCTTCATCTATTGCACTTTTCGGAATATCTGGAATCATAAGAATGTGGCGAACATCCCGCTCTTGCCCTCTTATTTTTTCTAGATAAATTATATGGTATCCGAAAGGGGATTCGAAAGGCTCTGAAATCTCACCCTCTCTTAAGCTAAAAGCTACATCTTTGAACTCCTTCACAAAAGGGGTTTCTTTGGTCATACTATAAAATCCACCGTTCGCTCTAGACTCCCCATCTTCTGTATATAAGATTGCCTTTACTTTAAAACTGGAATCGTTTTCCAAAACGTCTTGGCGAATCTCGTTGAGTTGGTTGATTACCTTTTGTTTTTCCTCTTCTGGAGCTTCGGGCTGTTTTACAATCTGTCCAATTTCCAGTTCTGCACCAAATATCGGGCGTTCATCTTCTGGTATTTTATAAAAAAACTGGCGAACTTCTTCTGGGGTTACCTCTATTTCTTCAACAATTTTACTCTGCATTTTCTCGGAGAGCATTCGAAGCTTGTTTATTTCAAAAAGCTCTTCCCTAAAGCTTTCCATATCTGGCTTTTTATAGTAGCTGAGCATTTTTTCAACACTCCCGATCTGTTGGGTCAGTTGCTGAATCTGTCGGTCACTTTGTGCATTTACCATATCGTCCGACACCAACAAACTATCTTGTACTGCTTGGTGGGCGTAGAGCCTATCCTCCATAAGTTTTCCCAAAAGGCCACAACGTGTAACATCTTCGGTAGATGCTCCTTGATTTCTTAAGTCGATAAGTGTTTTATCTATATCTGATTCCAAGATTACGTAATCGCCGACCACTGCTGCAATTCCATCCAGCTTTATTTTGTTGGTGCTCACTGTGGAATCTACACTAAGTGCTTGGTCCATTTCTTGTGCCTGTACCAATCCAATCATTGCAAAAAAAGCAATGGAAAGTCCTTTAATTCTCATTGTCATAAACCTCAAATTCTTTCTTCTTAATGGCTTCATCAATAATATCGGTTTCAAGTTTTTTAACGTAGTTCAGTCGCCTCCTGTTCAAAATCAATTGCTTAATGTCTGGCTCAACATAATCAAAAGGTGCTGTTTCATTGACTTCCAACACATTGGTCACCAAGCCCAAATATACTTCTAAGGAATCTTGTAACTCAAAAAATTGTGATTTTTTTAAGTGGGTCTCTTCATTGGCGCGGGTCAGCGGCGGAATTTCTGCAATAACCCTGGACGCACTTACCCAAATGGAGTCGTTAAAATGTATTTTTTTAAACTGGACTGCTATGGAATCCAGATATCGTTTATCGGAATTGTCCCATTTTTTTAGCTTGCCCTCAACACCGTCCCTATCCAAAAATTGACCGGACATTCCCACAAACCTTAACTGCACCAACTTTTCGTTAAGTTTAAAGTTTTCCTTTTCCCGCTCGTAGAATTCCAAAAGTTGATTCCGAGTAACGGAAGTGTCTTGGGACTGGTTCACCAATGCCTCAATATAGGCCCTTGTGTACAGATCTGTACGATAATCGGAAACCAAACGATCAAATTCTTCCAACTTTTCCTCTGGCAAATTGATTTTTGACTTGGTCAACAACAATTGCTTCGAAGCCCAAGTATTAATATAATTGGTTACGAAAATTGTACTGTCCTCCACCGTCATGTCATCATCTACCAACGAAGCGATATCCTCCTTATAGAGATAAATGTCGCCCACACGTGCCAAAGGTTCCTTTTCTTCATCTTTATTGAACATACCTTCGCACGAAGAAAAAAGTATGACCAACAATGCACAAAAAAGGAAAAGCGTATTTTTTTGGTGCTTAAGCATTTCGCAAAAATAACAATTACAAAATCCCTTACAAGAAGGTTCTCATATCATTAACAGATTTTTTTAATCCAAATAGATATCCAGAAATTGCTACTTTAGTGCAAAACCAAACCAAAAATGAAGTACACCAACGAAATTGTTGTAGATATTCCAAGGGACGAATTCATAAAAAAAATGGACGATCCCGAAAATATGAAGCATTGGCAACAAGGATTGACCGGGTATGAGCAACTATCCAACAATCCGGGGCAAGAAGGCGCCCAAATGAGCCTGAGCTATAAAATGGGCAAAAGGGAGATGAACATGGTGGAAACCATTATCAAAAGAAAACTGCCCGAAGAAATGCAAATGACCTACGACACCAAAGGGGTGCACAATATTCAAAAAAATTATTTTAAAGACGAAGGAGACAAAACCCGCTGGATTTCCGAATCCGAGTTCCAATTTTCTGGATTTGGAATGAAATTAATGGGACTTCTAATGCCCGGAGCATTTAAAAAACAGTCGCTCAAATACATGCAAGACTTTAAAACTTTTGCCGAAACAGGCAAATCTGTAACCGATTCATAAAAACCATGGAAAAACTTTTGGACAGAAAAATTAAGATTATCTGGGATTTTAGGGGACCAAGTGCGGCCCACACAGCGGAACACTATTTAAAACACCTAAAAGAATTTGTAGAGGTCGAGGAATTAAAATACGAGCTTGGCGGTATAGAACATTACAGCTCCACCCATAGCATTGCCTTTTTGGTAGTTGCAGAATTTGAGCTCAAGGAAGTAAGAAGCATCCTTAAACCACATAGAGGCCAAGTATATAACGGAGAGGTTTAATATAATCTTTATGCCACGCAAAATTCCAGTTTTGTATTTTGTTCTTTTAATGGCCTCCTGCGCCAAGAACAACACTGACCTTTTGCAACAAGCACTTTTATCTTCCGATCCAAAGATTGCCAACGTTATGCAAAATTTGGATGAGCACGAAGTTCAGATTCGATACACTCAAATTGATCGCAGAAACGACAGAATTATTTTTACTGATTTTGATTTTCAGGTGGATAAAAATGATTATTTCTACCCTGCGAGCACTGTTAAATTCCCTGCTGCAGTGGCGGCCTTAGAAAAGTTGAATGAAGTTGATACGCTTACCACCAATTCCATCTTCTTTGTGGAAGGGGACTCCATACAAACTACATTTGCCAAGGCGATATCCGAAATCTTTGCAGTTTCTGACAATGCCGCCAATAATCGACTGATCGAGTTTTTAGGGCAGGACGACCTGAACAAAAGGATGCGCAACCGCGGTGTTTCCCCCATAAGGATTTCACACCGCTTATCCACGAGTAATGCCGACGATGTGACCACAAAGCCTTTGGTGTTTTACCTTAACGACTCCACCACTTTTATGAGCGAGCCTATCGTTAACAATCCTATTGTTCCTTTGGAGTTACAAAAAATAAAAAAGGGAAATGGCTTTATTGCCGATGACGAACTAGAGGAAAGCCCATTTGATTTTAGTTTGAAGAACTACTACCCTATCGTAGCACAAAGCAACCTTTTAAAACGCATAATTTTCCCAGAAGCTTTTCCGGTTGAGGAACGCTTTAATCTGAGCAAGGAACAATACAATCTCCTACATAGTGCCATGCGAACGTTACCTGCCGAGACAGGTTACGACCCGGAGAAGTATTATGATAGTTATGTAAAGTTTTTTATGTTCGGCGACAACACCGACCCTATTCCGGACCACATTAAAATATACAATAAGGTGGGGTATGCCTATGGCACATTGACGGATTGTGCCTACATTGAGGATACCGAGAACAATGTAGATTTTATGTTGACGGCAACCATCTTAGTGAACGGCAACGGCATTTTTAATGATAACACCTATCAGTATGACGAAATAGGAGTCCCATTTTTGGCTCAACTAGGGAGGGAAATCTATCAAATTGAATTGAGTAGAAAAAAATAAACCGATCCTTTAATTGATTTAAAATAAAAAACGGGACATTACTTTGAGAATAAAACTCTCTTGGCAATGTCCCGCCTTAGGATTAGAACCCTACAAGTCAAGAAACCTCATCCACCATTTCTGGTTGGATATTCCAATTTCCGTTAGCCAGTAACACCTGGTCAAAGTCAATGCCTTCAATAGGTTTTAAGGTTTGATTGGTAGCATCCCACTCTATTTTCCTGCCCAATTTCCATGACAATCCGGCCATGTGGGCAGATATGGCCTCATCAAAACCTTCTTTGATACCACAACTCACATTACCGCCGTTTTTAATAACGCTCAACCATTCCCGCATATGCAAAAAGGTGGCGTCCACCCGAACACCATCAATGTAGGTCCACATCAGCCCCTTATCTGCAAAATATTGCGATGTGGCCGACGAAACCACATCGGTAGAACCTGCAACTGGATCATATTGATAAATAGGCACATTTGGCTTCATTTTTCCAGCTTCAAGCAAATCGGCATATCGGGTCGATGCACTATCGGGCCAAACGGTTAACCTATTACCTAATTCCATTGTAGCATCGTGGCCCATCAAAATTGTTGGACGATTGAAACCGTTGCCCAAAGTGGCACTATAACAGAAAGTCATTCCCTTTTCCTTGCCCTTTGCTTGACTACTGCCTGTGCTAAACTCTGGAAACTCCATGTTCACTTGGATAACATCCGGAACATTCCTACCATCGTTATGGGTGTAAATCCCGCCCGAAGCACTTACCGAAGCTGGTATGCCCATGTTTAACACACAGTTCAACCGGTCGTAATCGTGGGTCAGCAAATCGCCCGAAAGACCGGAGCCATAAGCCCACCACTTACGCCATCTAAAAAAATGGTTTTTATTGAAAGGCACCTTTGGTGCAGGTCCTAAGAATTGCTCCCAATCAATAGTCTCAGGGCTAGCTTTTTCATGAATGTCATAGTTCCAGGCACCATTATCATCGTTCCTGTTCGTATTGGTCTGTATCAAGGACACATGACCCAAGGTTCCTTTTTCCACAATATCGCGAGCAGTACTAAAACTTAAAGTTTGTCTATGCTGATGACCTACCGCAAAAACAGCTTCCGATTTTTCTGCAGCATCACGCAACGCATAAGTTTCTTCAACTGTATGTGTCATGGGTTTTTCCACGTACACGTGTACATTATTGCTCAAAGCTTCTATGGACATGGGAGCATGCCAATGGTCGGGTGTTGCGATTACCACGGCATCTACATCACCGCTTTTGATCATATCCTTATAATTAAGGTATCTTTTGATCTTATTATCATCTGTAGAAAATGAGTTGATGAACTTTTCGGCACGCACATCGAAAATGTCACAGATGCCCGTTAGTTTCACATTCAACCTTTCTTGAGCCTCAAAATCCTCCAACCTTTTATTGTTAGGGTCTTCTTTGGCTGCTAAACGCATTTCCTCTTTCCATTCATCGGTGGCAAAACCCAAGGCACGTGTTAATTGCTCTCCACGAATACCAAAACCAATTACCCCGATACGAACAGGGTCTCCCCCTATTCCTGGAACCGCAGGTGGCAATGATGGCTTTATATTGAGCTGTTCCAATATTTCCGAACGTTTTTTGCGCGAGTTGACCGAGGTTGCCGCCCCAGCCCACCATACAGCTCCAAGTATGGGAAGGCCTCCCAATCCTATCAACAGGTCTCTTCTAGTCCATTTCATTGCTCTTGAGTTTTAAGTTTGTCTTTCTAAGATAATCCAAGCCAAAATAGCTACCTGTGGGGAATTGATAGATTACAATACAGGCCACTAGTTCGATTAAATTTTTATTGATCAACCAGTAGTTTCCTTCCACATTAATTTGGGCAAGCCCGGGAAATGGCGGATGCGCCAAAAAATAAAGTGCCAATAGCCCAATCCCAACAAAAGCTCCGATACGTTCAAAAATTCCCAATGTAAAGGTCACACCCACGATCATAAGGGCAATAATGTTCATTGTATCTATCCAGCCAATGGTTGTATCTCCGATCAACATGGTAAAAAACCACTCGAACGGTCCTTGTGCGGAGGCCAAATACCCAAAAGATGTCCACTCGGGGTTATACATCTTCACCACACCTTCAAATAAAAAGTGCCACCCAATAAAAATCCGAAGCAGGGTAACACTTGCTTTCAGTTTATTTTGATTTTGGTTCATAATTGTTAGTATTGATTCTACAAAAAGGTTGTCCGCGTAAGTTATAAAAATCTAGAATCATAACTTCTACAGTCCTTTATTTTGAAGTATTAAAATTACCTAACAACCATACTAATTAACATGACCATTATCAGTTTAACGGATGACGGACAAGAGATAAAGACAGCAATTCCTTTCGATCTATCAAAAGGATTCTTTTTAGGTACAATTAATTGGAAATTGACTGACAGATACCGTAAAGCAGACGTTTCAACTTTAAAAACATCAAAACCGTGAGTCTATCATGCTGGTTCCCCGAACAAATCAAAGTCAGAAGCGTCAGTAATTGTTATATTGACAAACTCTCCTATTTTAAGATAGTGTTGGGCGGCGTCAATAAGGACTTCGTTGTCCACATCTGGAGAATCGAACTCGGTACGACCAACAAAGTGGTTTCCTTCTTTTCTGTCTATTATGCAGCGAAATGTATTTCCTATTTTCTCTTGATTGAGCTCCCAAGAGATCTGTGATTGGATTTCCATGATCGTATTGGCACGCTCTTGCTTCACCTCTTCTGGAACATCATCTTCAAGGTTATAAGCATGTGTATTCTCCTCGTGACTGTAGGTAAAACAACCCAAACGTTCAAAACGCATCTCTTTGACCCATTGTTTCAAGGTCTCGAAATCCTCCTCGGTCTCACCAGGGTACCCAACGATCAAGGTAGTTCGGATAGCCATTTGGGGTACCGCCTCCCTAAAATCCTTCAACAGTTTTGTGGTTTTGGCCTGAGTTGTACCTCGCCTCATACTTTTAAGTATGGAATCGGATATATGCTGAAGGGGAATATCGATATAGTTGCAGACTTTTGGCTCGTTGCGCATCACATCCAAAACATCCATTGGAAAACCTGTTGGGAATGCGTAGTGCAGACGGATCCATTCAATCCCCTCCACTTTTACCAATGCTCGAAGTAGTTCTGCTAGATTTCTCCTCTTATAAAGATCAAGGCCATAATAAGTTAAGTCCTGTGCAATCAAAATAAGCTCTTTTACGCCATTAGCGGCCAACTTTTCTGCTTCGGCCACCAAATCCTCAATAGGCGTACTTTTATGTTTGCCCCTCATTAAAGGTATGGCACAGAAAGAACATGGCCTATCGCAACCTTCCGCAATTTTAAGATAGGCATAATTTTTAGGGGTTGTGGTCAAACGCTCCCCTATTAGTTCGTGTTTATAATCGGCACCAAGAGCTTTTAATAAATTAGGAAGGTCACTAGTTCCAAAATATTCGTCAACATTTGGAATTTCTTTTTCCAAATCCGGTTTGTAACGCTCGCTTAAACATCCTGTTACAAACACTTTGTCCACCTCACCGGCTTCTTTACGCTGTACATAATCCAAAATGGTGTTCACGCTCTCCTCTTTTGCATTGGCAATGAATCCGCAGGTATTGATTACTACTACATTACCTTCTTCCTCGTGGGCCACTTCCTTATTGTTGGCCCGCAATTGCCCCATCAATACTTCTGAGTCATAAACATTCTTGCTGCAACCTAAGGTTACTACATTGATCTTGTTCTTTTTGAGCGATTTTGTACGCATATTTTCTTTAAATGGAGTGCAAAAATACAACAACACGAAGCATTACAATCAATTTGGGGTATAATTTTGGAAATGAAGTCTTTTGAACCAATAAAAACCCAACAAGAATGACTTAATCTTGATAGTTTTCGGGAATTTTTCTAGCGCGGGTCACATCTTCAAAGGCTTTTCCTATTCGCAACAGTAGTGCTTCGGATAATGGTTGCCCAATAAATGTTAAGCTTTCTGGCTCTCCATTGGTTTTATAACCCATTGGAACGGTAAGGGCCGGATATTCCGCCACCGCTGCGTATCCCGCATGGTAATTGTTAATGCTCAACATGGCATCCAGTTGTTTTTCTTCCAAAAATTCGAAGAACGCTCTTCCAGACTCCTTTAAGTTCGTTTTTACTTTTTCAAATTGTTCTGCACTAGTGGTATCGGCCAAAATGCCAACAAAACGAGCCTGCCCGTACGGTATCCTTACCAAAGAATCTTTTAGATTGAACTCTACCACATCCTCTACCGAACTTACTTTTACACCATCCTTATTTTTTACCTCTGAACGCAAATAGGCAGGTAAATCCTGTTTCATATCCAAGTTCAATAAGGTCAAGAACCCTTCCAAAGGGATACTTGGCGGGTCAATTTCCACGATTTGTGCACCTGCGCTCCGTAAAGCCTCCACATTGGCCGCATAAATTGAGTCCTGTTCCAACAGATTGGAAATTACACCTAAGCGAATATTCTGTAGAGGCTCTGGATTTGTCCAAGCTGATAAAATACCTGGTTCAGCACTTATGGATTTAGAATCGTTTTCATCCTTGCCCAACATGGCATCCAACAAAATGGCATTGTCGGTCACATTTTTTGTCATAGGTCCAGGTGTATCCAAAGTACTGGATATGGGCACAATCCCTGTTCGGCTCAACAATCCAATGGTAGGTTTTAATCCAACCACAGAGTTTTGACTGGACGGTGACAGTATAGAGCCTGAAGTTTCGGTTCCCACAGCCGCCACTGCATAGTTTGCCGCCGTAGAAGTTCCACTGCCCGCACTGGAACCTCCTGTATCAAAAATTCTTCTTCCGTAGGGATTCAGGGTCTGACCGCCGATAGCACTTTGTCCATTTGGACAAACATCGCAAATAAAATTGGCCCACTCGCTCAGGTTTACCTTGCCCAAAATCAAAGCTCCATTTTTCTTTAAACGTTCCACGATAAAAGCATCGTTCGTTTCATTTTGCATAAGAGCAATGGCCCCTGCTGTTGTTTTCATTGCCGCGGCCCCAATATTGTCCTTCAATAAAATGGGCATGCCATAAATAGGGTGATGGATTTCCTTGTTTTCGTCTAACTGCCGTGCCGCATTGAGCACATTTGGATTTAAGGCAATAATGGTATTTAAAGTGGTACCGTTGGATAATTCGTACTTGTAGATGCGGTGCAGATAAAAAAGCACCAATTCTTCGTAAGTAAACTTTTCTTGGTCGATATGGTTTTGAATGGTTGGTATATCCTGCTCCAAAACCAAAGGTTTCATAGCTTGATATTGTTCCTCGGAAAACCCTAAAACTTCATCGTACAAAGGAAGAAATACTTCATTTTTATCCAACACCCTACTTTGGATAAACTTATAACGCATCCTTTTGTTCTCGTGCTCCGCATTGGCAGCTACTTCAGTGGAATCGTTGTAGGGAGTCCAAAGCACAACATCCTCCTTAGGTTTGGCTTCATTATTTTTACAGGAGATAACTCCGGTCAATAGAAAAACAAACCAAAGGTACCGGAACATAAATTATAGTTTAAAAAACGAGTCCACAAACTCATATTTATTGAATACCTGGAGATCTTCTATCCCCTCTCCTACACCAATGTATTTTACAGGAATTTGAAATTGGTCGGAAATTCCAATTACAACACCACCTTTTGCTGTGCCGTCCAATTTAGTTACGGCCAAACTGGTCACCTCTGTGGCCTTGGTAAATTGTTTCGCCTGCTCAAATGCATTTTGCCCTGTAGAGCCGTCCAGCACTAAAAGTACTTCGTGAGGTGCATCGGGAACCACTTTTTGCATCACCCGTTTCACCTTGGACAGTTCGTTCATTAAATTGACCTTATTATGCAAACGGCCAGCAGTATCCACTAGCACAACATCAGCATTTTCCGCCACTGCAGAGTTAAGGGTATCGAAAGCAACGGACGCAGGGTCACTTCCCATTTTTTGTTTAATTATGGGCACATCCACACGCTTGGCCCAAACTTCCAATTGGTCTATGGCCGCAGCACGGAAGGTGTCTGCAGCTCCCAACACCACTTTTAATCCCATGCTTTTAAATTTATGGGACAATTTGCCGATGGTGGTTGTTTTTCCTACGCCGTTTACACCTACCACCATGATCACATATGGTTTTTTGTCCTTTGGGATGGTAACTTCACTATCTTCTCCTGTCTCCGTCTCGGAAAGTAATCCGGCTATTTCTTCTCGTAGAATTGTATTGAGCTCTTCTGTCCCTAGATACTTATCACGCGAGACCCGCTCCTCTATGCGATCAATAATTTTGAGGGTCGTATTTACTCCAACATCCGAAGTGACCAAAATCTCCTCAAGACTGTCCAACACCTCATCATCAACTTTGGACTTACCGGCCACGGCCTTGCCCAACTTACCAAAAAAACTGGTCTTGGATTTTTCGAGCCCCTTATCCAAGGTCTCCTTTTTGTCTTTTGAAAATATATTTTTAAATAGGCTCATTTTATGTTCTTTGCTAATGCCCAAAGATAGGAAAGTAAGGGGATTTTTATCAACTCAAAATTCAAGTAAACCCTAAAGAAATGGCATTGGGGCAAAAAAACCCAAACCTCAACTAATCAAAGTTTTACAATCCCACCTTGTTCCTTCACAACAATTTTTCGAACACTTTACAGGTCGCAGCTATCTTTATACTTGAGTTTAACCGAATTTCCATGAAAAATCCGCTTCAAGGAATATTGCTCTTAATAGTTACGTTGTTTTCCTTAACCATTACGGCACAGGATACATTTTCCGATACTTTTAGTAGTGTATCTTATGCCAATAATAATGGCACACAAAGTTGGTCCACGAATTGGTTGGAGTTTAATGATAACAGTGACCCCTCAGATGGCTATATCAGGATAACCGGAGGAGAGCTTCGATTCCATTTCATCTGGGACGAGAATATTAGAAGATCTGCAGACCTAAGTTCCTACGCAACAGCTTCCTTGTCCTTTGATTGGCGAACGTCCAGTCTTGAAGCAGGGGAGACCTTGATCATACAAATATCATCGGATGGTTCCTCATTTACCGCATTAGATACATTTGCAGGAAATCAAAGTGGCACTTTTGATCAAGATATAAGTGCATATATTTCTAGCAATACAACCATACGATTTAGTAAGGGCGGAAGTGATTGGTCCGGCAACAATGATCGTGCCTATATCGACAATGTGACCATTACTACAACTTCTGCTCCTGCAACCGATACAGATGGAGACGGAATAGGTGATAATGTTGACCTAGATGACGACAACGACGGAATTACCGATGAAGAGGAATATTGTTCCACGATAAATACCTCCTTTTTAACATCTGCCAATGTGGGGGAACGCTCTGTTATCATCAACCATACGGATACCGGGTATTTGAGACTGGATTTCTCGTCCATGGACAATTCTTTTCAACTGGATATTAATGGTAGCACCATACATCCGTCAGTATTGGAATTTGAAAATGGCGCGCTAGATGCCGGAGACGAATATTTTGTGTTCCAATCGGACGGCAGCTTTATCAGTCAGCCATGGTCAGCCAACTCCAATGGAATACCAAGGCTAAGATTGATTGTAAATGAGTACGGTGAAATAAATTTATACGGCTCCAGAACTACCTCCTCCACTACATTGGAACTTATGGAGGCACAAGGCGGCACATCATTTAACACTATTCCGTGGACACCCGGCAACAACAATACTTTTACAGTTACCAACCAAGCAGGCCCAGGACCGGAAGGGTTTACCGGTGAATTGTTTGCCCGTGCAATTTGCGACACCGATGGTGACGGTATAAGCAATGAACTTGACCTAGATTCCGACAATGATGGTATTTTTGATATTGTTGAAGCCGGTGTGCTGAACGAAGGCGGTGTTGCTGATGCCAATAATGATGGTAGAATTGATGGAGCTATTGCCGGTTCTGGATCTAATGGACTTTTTAACGCCATTGAAGATGTAGATACCGAGTATGCCCTTTTATCTTATTCTATTATTGATTCTGATTCCGACGGTAGTTACGATGCCTATATTTTGGATGCAGATGGCGATGGATGTAACGATGTACGCGAAGCTGGATTTACCGATAACAACAATGATGGTTACTTAGGCCCAAACCCTGTTACGGTAAATGCCAATGGGTTGGTTACTAGCGGATCGGACGGTTATACAGCCCCTGCAGACAACAATTCGAATACAACATACGATTACAGGGAAATAGGCTCGGCCCCAAGCATAAGCGCACAACCAACCAATACGGCAACTTGCCCTGGGTGCACCACCTCGTTGACCGCAACAGTTATCGCCGACCAATTCCAGTGGCAATACTACAATGGGTCTATTTGGACAAATCTTTCGGATGGGGGTATTTACTCGGGAACCACTACAAATACGTTAACCATTACAGGTCCCACTTCAAACGAAAATAATACCCAGTATCGATTACTCACAAGCAATAATGGATACATATGTGGCACCACAACTTCCGATGTTGCCACACTAACACTTCAGGTGAATTCGATTATTACCAATAGAAGGATCACATATAGGGTCAATAAGAATTAAAAGAAACACCGGTTAATTTTATGCCATAAAAAAAGCCGCTTTATCAGCGGCCTTCTATATTTAAGTAAGAAAGATTTCTTTCTTATTTTACTGCATTTACTGCTTGTTCAACCAGTCGTTAACCAACTCTGGCGCCATTACAGACTCTACAAATGTGTAAGCACCGGTTTTGGGTGACTTAACCATTTTAATGGCCTTTGTCAATCTTTTGGATGATGACTGAAGTGTTGCTACTGTTTTCTTTGCCATGGCTTATACTTTTCTGCCCTTTACTTTGTAAAAAGCGATTACTTAATTTCTTTATGAACTGTCATACGCTTAAGGATAGGATTGAATTTTTTAATTTCCATTCTATCTGGCGTGTTCTTCTTGTTCTTTGTGGTAATATATCTAGAAGTACCTGGCATACCAGATTCCTTGTGCTCTGTACACTCTAAAATTACCTGAACCCTATTTCCTTTCTTTGCCATTGTATTGTACTTAAAATGCTTTTACAACTTACTTTTTGGAATTGATTTCCTTCAAGACAGCAGAGATTCCTTTTTTGTTGATAATTTTCAACCCACGGGCAGAAACGTTCAAGGTTACCCAACGATCTTCCTCTGGAATATAAAATCTCTTCTTGGAGATATTCGCATCGAACCTCCTTTTTGTCTTATTGATAGAAAAGGAAACGTTGTTTCCAAACATCACCTTTTTTCCTGTTACTTCACAAACTTTAGACATCTCCCTAACTATTTGAGTGATTTTATTGAGGCTGCAAATTTATACCATTTTAATGGGACGTACAAAATTCTTTTTCAGAAATTTAAAATTTCTTTGTACAATAGCTCAAAAGCCTTGTTTACAGACTTTTTTACTACCCTATTTCGGTGCTGTCCCATAACAAATTTCTGGGCAAACGTCCCCGATGGCGTTCCAATGGCTATATAAACGGTACCAACATCTGCATCGGAATCACCTTTTGTTGGACCGGCATTTCCTGTTGTAGCAATGGCAAAGTCGGTCCCCATCTTAGTTTTTACGTTGTTGGCCATAGCAATGGCCACTTCTTCGCTCACCACGGAATGTTTATCTATCAGTTCTTGCGGCACACCCAATATTTGAACTTTCATTTCTGTAGCATAACAGACCAAGCTGCCTTTAAAGTAATTGGATGCTCCCGGAACCGAGGTTATCCGTTCAGCAATACTACCGCTCGTAAAACTTTCGGCCGTGGACAAGGTCATGTTTTTATCGGTCAAGAATGTTCCTATCTGCTTCTCAACATTTCCATCCACCTCTTCTTCCCCATAAATTATATCTCCGATCAGGGGATACAATTTTTGGATCTGTTCATCAATATCCTTTATCAAAGCCACTCTATCGTGCCCTTTTGCAGATAAGCGCAACCTAACCCTTCCCAAGTTGGGCAAGTAGGCAAATTTGATATAGGAAGGCAAATTATTCTCCCAGTCCTCGAGCTTCTCCGCAATCGCACTCTCCCCTAAACCATAGGTCATAAGGGTTTTATGTACGATATGAGGTCGATTATATTCTTCGATGATTTTGGGAAGAACAGCTTTGACCATAAGGTTTTTCATCTCGTAGGGCACACCAGGCAAGGAAACATAGGCAGTTCCATCTTTTTTCATCCAAATTCCGGGTGCCGTCCCAAATTCGTTGTGGAGCACCGTTGCTTTTGATGGCACCATGGCCTGCTCCCTGTTCAAATCCGAGATGGGCGTACTAATATATTTTTTGAAAAGTTCTTCGATATGTTCCAGAACAGCTTCGTCGCGAACAAGTTCGTCCTCAAAAAAATCACAAAGGGTGCGTTTGGTGACATCATCCTTTGTTGGACCCAAGCCGCCAGTTAAAATAACCACCGATGATCGCTCACCGGCTTCTTTCAATGATGTCAATATATGTTCCCTATCATCTTGAATCGAAGTAATCTGATAGACAGAAACTCCTATTTTATTCAATTCTTTGGAAATAAAGGCAGAATTGGAATCTACAATCTGGCCAATGAGAATCTCATCTCCAATGGTGATGATTTCGGCTTGCATTTATAAATTGAAGTCGTTTTTAAGTTCGGTGACCACTTGGAGCACATCTTTTTTAAGAATAGGGAAAGTTGCCTCTATCTCTTGCATGCTCCCCGTTGTTTTACCCAAGGTTTCTATTTCCAGTGCCTTGGCCCTAGTCTGCTCCATACCCAAAATATCCACATTGGGCTTAATTTTGTGCGCTAGTTTATATATGCTCTCGTAGTCCTTGGAATCAATGGCTTTTTCAAGGCTCTCCAAATCTTCCGGGACTTCTTCCAAAAACACAGAAATTACCGAGGTGATAAATTCCTCATCACCTTCCGCCATTTCATTTATCTTATCGAGGTTGTATATCATTATTTTACATTAATATCAAACAGTTGTTCTCCTTCCAATAAACCTACAAGGTAGTCATTTGGACTTACTTTACCAACACCGGCCGGCGTACCTGTAAAGATGATATCTCCTTTTTTCAACATAAAATACTGGGAAACATGGGCTATGATCTCATCTATCTTCCACAACATTAAAGAGGTATTTCCTGCTTGTACCGTTTGGTCGTTCTTTTGTAATGAAAAATTAAGGTTGTCCATATCCTTGAACCTTTCCTTGGACAGCCACTTTCCAACTATGGCGGCACCATCAAAACCTTTGGCTTTTTCCCAAGGGAGGCCTTTGGCCTTTAACTTGCCCTGTAGATCTCGCGCTGTAAAATCGATGCCCAGCCCTACTTCGTCAAAATATTTATTGGCAAACTCGCGCGAAATATGTTTTCCCACTTTTTTGATCTTGATCAACACTTCTACTTCGTAATGGACATCGTTGGAAAATTCCGGGATATAAAAATCCTGCTCTTTGGGCAAAATTGCAGAATCCGGCTTTATGAACACCACGGGCTCTTCCGGACGTTCGTTGCTCAACTCTTTGATGTGGTCCACATAATTACGTCCAATACAAATCAGCTTCATAATTTGTTCTTCGGGTTTACGAGTATGTATTCTAAAATTTATTGTTGAGCTTGCTCAACTTTATTTGGGTAAGCACTTT
>JAAEZN010000082.1 GCA_018222835.1 Algicola sp.
CCATAATATCTTCAGATGCCTGCGAACAAGGCACGGCAAGTATAAGTCTCATAAAAACAGGAGCATTGGAAGACTTGAACCAAGATGGCTGTCAAGAAAGTATATTATACACTTTCACCGTCACCAACAACGGAGATGTAGCTTTGGATAGCGTTATCCTATTGGATAACTTATTTGGAGGTGAAGTTGTTGGGCCCATCACAGGATCAGACCAAAACGAGGATGGTGTGCTCTCACCAGCTGAGAGCTGGACATTTGAAGCCATTTACGCCATTGTTCAAGAAGATATTGATCTTACCTTTGTGGAAAATACCGCTACAGTAACTGCTGAAATCTTTGATACGGACATCCCTATACAAGATATTTCGCACCCTAGCGATGAAGCCTTGGACGGACCTACACAAACCGATGTTCCCGATACAGCTTGTACAACCGGAGCTCCAAGTATTGAACTCAACAAAATTGGTAATCTACATGATTTTAACAATGATGGTTGTATTGAAAGTATTCTCTACAGTTTTTCCGTAACCAATACCGGTGATTTTGATTTGCTTGAGGTTGTTTTGCAAGATGATTTCTTGGGCGGCACCATTGATGGCCCCGACCCAAATACCGATGTAGGTAATGACAATGTATTGTCCATTGGAGAGAGCTGGAACTATCAAGTCCTGTATAGCCTAGTACCAAATGATATCAATAGTACCATTAATAACCAAGCAGTAGTTTCTGCCAAACCAGAAAACTTGGATGTAATAATTTCGAACGGTGACTCAGATTCTACAATGGTTCCATCCGATGTGTGCACCAGCGGTGGTCCGGGGATTGCTTTGGTAAAAACAGGAGAACTTGATGACCTAGATTCGGATGGATGCAACGAATCTATCCGATACACCTTTACCGTAAGCAATATTGGTAGTGCAAATCTCTCCGAAATAACACTCGAAGACCAAAAGTTGGGTGATGTAATTTCCACACAACCAAGCCCAGGAGAAGACATAGGGGACGATGGTATTCTATCTGTTGGCGAAAGCTGGACATTTACCGCTAATTATATTATAACAGAAATTGATATCGAGAGTGGATCAGTGGTAAATCAAGCTACGGTCTTTGCCACCATAGCAGGCCAACAAACAAAGGTCTCTGATTTATCCGACGATAATAGCCCTTTGGAAAATAACCCTACAGAAACATTGGTGCCCGAGGAGATTTGCACCTTTACGAATATTGATCCTGATTTTGAAATCTTCAATGGTATTACACCAAATGGAGATGGAATCAATGATCATTTCCAAATAAACGGTATTGAAGCCTATCCCGATAACATTCTCAAAATATTCAACAGATGGGGAGCTCTGGTATATGAAGCTGAAGGGTATGGAATTGGGAACAAATTGTTCACAGGAGTTTCAGAAGGTAAGGCTACGGTTTCCAAGGAAAATGAGCTGCCTGGTGGCACCTATTTCTATATACTCGAATTTCCAAATGAAAATCCAGACGAAAAGAGCTATTCCGGTTACCTATTCATAAGCAACAATAACTAAAAAATCCTTATCAATTTTTAAAGATGACAAACCCTTTGATAAAAAGGTCAATAGACAAAAACGTGAAAAAAATAGTTTTCTACATATGCTTCTTGGGCTCAACTTTTTTGATGTATGCCCAACAAGATGCACAATACACACAATATATGTACAATACCCAGATCATAAACCCAGCATATGCGGGTTCAAGGGAAACATTGAGCTTTGGTGTGTTGGGACGTTACCAATGGGTTGACCTGGAGGGCTCTCCAAAAACCGGGACTTTTACGGTAAACCTCCCTGTTGGTCTATATGACAATATGGGAATAGGACTGTCGATTATTCATGATCAAATAGGTCCGGCAATTGAATCCAATGCCGCAATCGACTTTTCTTATGCACTTCATTTGGCTCGGAGAAATGTGAGCAAACTTTCATTTGGATTGAAAGTCGGAGCAGATATGTTGGACGTGGATTATTCCAAATTAAATTTATCCAATCCCAACGACCCATTCTTTCAAAATAACATAGATTCCAAAATCCAACCACAAGTGGGTGCCGGAATATATTACAATACCCAAAAATTCTATGCCGGGATATCCGTTCCAAATTTCCTTTCCATACAGCACTTTGACGAACAATCTCTAAATGATGAAAACCTTGAAGGTGTTGTGGTGGAAAGGTTGCACTATTTTTTTATTGCCGGCTATGTATTCGACCTGAATCCCAATCTAAAGTTAAAACCCGCAACCCTTTGGAGAATGGTAGATGGTGCTCCCCTTCAATGGGATTTATCTGCCAATTTTATGTTCAAGGAAAAGTTTGTCCTCGGAGCATCTTATAGATGGAACGCGTCCATAAGTGCATTATTGGGATTTCAAATTTCGGACAGCATTTTTGCAGGTGTTGGATATGATTACCAATCAACAGCAATTGAAGATTATAGCAACGGCTCTTATGAAGTTTTTCTTCGATTCGACATTTTTAACAAAGCGGAAAAAATAGTAGCTCCAAGATTTTTTTAATACAAAGCATATGTTACCCCAAAAGTACTTCCTACTTTCCTTATTTATCTGTTTTACCTGTGCAATGAACGCACAGTCGAGCATAATTAAAAAAGCAAACAAAGAATTTGATACCTACGATTTCATCAATGCGAGGGAAATATACCTTAAAGTAGTAGAGGATGGATATGAATCGGCACAAGTCTATAAAAAGTTAGGGGACACCTACTATTTTAATAGTGATTATACCGATGCTGTAAAATGGTATAAAGAGTTGATGAAAAAATACCCCAATGAGATGGAAGCAGTCTATTATTATAGGACTGCGCAGAGCTTAAAAAGCATTGGGGAATATCAAGAATCGAAAAAGGTAATGGGCACATTTGCCGAGAAATCTGCAACCACCAGAATAGCTGAAATATATGCAAACGAATACACTGCTCTGGATAGCTTAGTGGATTTTCAATCCAAAAAATTTGAAGTAGATAACATTACCAAACTATTGTCCAGTTCAGATTTTGGCCCATCTTTTTTTATGGACAAGCTCGTATATGCCTCTTCTTCCCAAAAAACAGAAGGCTCTAAAGTTCATAATTGGTCCGGTTTGCCCTATGTTGATTTGTATGAGGCTGAAATTACCGATGATTGGGAAATTACAAACCCTAAACCTATCAAAGGAGAAATAAACTCGCCATATCATGAAACAACTGCTGCTTTCACAAAAGACGGCAATACCATGTACTTTACCCGAAACAACTATATAAACGGTAAGAAAAAGAAGAACAAAGAAAAGATCGTGACGCTTAAAATTTATAGGGCGGAAAAAAATGATGAAGGGCTATGGAGCAATGTCGAAGAATTACCTTTTAATAGTGACTCATACTCTGTTGCACACCCTGCATTGAGTCCAGATGAAACTCGCCTGTACTTTTCATCCAATATGAGCGGAACGTTGGGTGAATCTGATATTTGGTATGTAAAAATCAGTGACTCAAAAAACTATGGGACCCCTATAAACCTTGGTCCAGAAATTAACACAGAGGCGCGGGAGACTTTTCCCTATGTTAGCAAGAGCAATGTCCTTTATTTTTCCAGCGATGGTCATTTAGGCTTAGGTGGATTGGACATTTTTGCTGTTTCGCTGGACAGTGAAGGTGAGTTTATAAAAGTTACGAACCTAAAACAGCCCATAAACTCGAACAAGGATGATTTTGGGTTTATTATCAACGAGGAAAAACAAGTGGGGTTTGTTTCATCCAATAGAGACGGTGATGAAGGTAGCGTTTCTGATGATATCTATAGAGTTTGGGAAAAATGCGGTGTAATAAATATTGAAGGACTGGTTTCGGATGCAAACACAACCCAACCATTAAGCAATTCAAAAGTTACCTTATTAGATGAAAACAATAATGTAGTTTCACAAACAACAACCGATAAAAAAGGGAAATACAAGTTTGAAAATTTAGTGGATTGTGGCAAACAATATGCAGTAAGAGGTGAAAATGACACTAGGGAATATACACCTACAGAAAAAAATATCAAGACTCCTAGAGGTTCAAAAACCTTGGAACTGAACCTAGAACTTACTCCACCGGACTGTGCAGTAGATGACCTCGGGTGTAGGTTAAATCTTTTGCCCATCTACTTTGACTACGGCAAGCATTACATAAGAAAAGATGCAGAAGTTGAATTGGCCAAAATATTACAAGCATTAAAGCAATACCCTCAGTTAAAAATCCATATAGAATCTCATACCGATTCAAGATCTAGTAGCTCTTTCAACATGAAATTGTCCTCTAGGAGAGCACAATCCACCTTAAATTGGTTTGTGAAGAAAGGAATTAGTAGAAGTAGGCTAACCGCAAAAGGGTACGGAGAAACACAGTTGTTAAACGAATGTTCCAATGGAGTCGAATGTACCGATGAACAACATCAACTCAACCGAAGATCAATGTTTATTATTAAATAAGTAGTTTTCTAATTTTTTTTCAATACTGTAAATCAGCGTGTTACATTTTTGGCACGCTGATTGCTTTTACAAGGGTGGATGTAAATAATTGCATCTGGAACTTAAAACCTTGTAGTATGAAAAAGTTAGTACTCATTATAGCAGCGGTTGTTTTTGGAATACCAAGTATCCAAGCAGAAACAAAGAATACAACGGTTACAGCCCCTAATTATCGATATGGAAATTCCTTCATCTTTGTTGAAGGAGGAGTTACATTTTCCGTCTATCCCGATGGTGAGTTCGATTTCTATATGGACAACAGGGTAAATGTAGGTGTAGGAGCCAGAATAGGTGATGTCGGTATCACTTTTAACTCTGGATATAACTACAATCCATTTGTTCAGTATGATGATTATGGTGCTGTAATACAAGTAGAGAACACCCCTATTTATTACGATTACTATGGTCGTGTATCACAAATAGGAAATGTAGATATCTGGTATAACAATGGTAGAGTTCGAAGAATTGGCGGATTGCACGTTTACTATAATAGAGGCGTTTTCAGTCACTACACAGGATTCATCAATATATATAACAGAGGATATGTGTACAGACCTTTTCATAGGTATTTTATAAGACCTGCTGTCGGATTCTGTAATGTGTACACCAGACCATATAGAAGGTATTATAGACCTATTCGATATACATACTATGCGCCTTATAGACATAATACAAGACATGCTTACGCCAGAGTAGGTAAAGTGTATAGAAATGACAATAGGTATAGCAGGGATAAAATCTATAGAAATGACAGAAGAGTCTCTGTTAGGGAAAACAGAGCCAGAAGAGCGGACTATGGCAGAAGCAATGCAACGGTATCCAAAAATTCATCTAGAAGAGGATATTCAACAGCGAACCGTTCCAGCAATTCCGTAAAAAGAAATACAGTTGCTTCAAGAAGCTCAAACAATAATAATTACAGAAAGTCCAATAACGTTGAAAGATCAGAGAGAACTGTGGCCACTCGAACTCCGAGCAAAAGAACCGTAAGTTCCAGAAAGGTCACTTCCAACTCAAAAGGAACAACTGTAAAGCGTACAAGTAGAAGTACATATAAAAAACCTCAGACGGTGACGAGGTCTTCCGAAAGGTCAACGGTGAACAAAGGTAACTCTTCGCGTAGAGTGGCTTCCAAAAGTTCAAGGCCCAGTGTAAAGAAAAGCACCGTGAGCAGAAAAAGTACTTCAAGAGCAACGGTTAGCCGAGGTTCTGACAGTAGAAAAAGTAATTCAAGCGCTTCAAGATCATCAAGGTCTTCAAGACGAAACAATTAGAAAGTTTTTAGGTTGGTTAGTTGTTTACCCCGTAGTTGAATTTATTCGCTACGGGGTATTTTTTTGAGCCATCTGGACAAGATTCCGGATACATCCTCCGAAATATTAAAGCGGTACAAAATACCCGCGTACATCACCGTAACGAGCATGGATTTTAGACCAATATTTATAATGGGATGAAATTGAAATTGTACAAAATCGAACAAAACGGTCAAAAGAACAAGCGTTGCAAAAACTTTAAAAGTTGCCGAGGTAAAGGGCAAAATGCCAAACTTTAGTTTTACAAAGATCAGCTTCACGAGATTGAAGATAAAAATGGATACAAAACTAGCCCAAGCGGCACCTTCCAATCCCAATTTGGGAATCAACAAAAAATTCAACAAAATGGTCAAAGCCGCCAAACAAACCCCAAAAATTAAAACGGTTTTATAGTACTGTGAGTTGTACAAAATGGAATTTATGTTTCCCAAAAGTGAATCCATTACCTTGGCCAAACCGATCAAGAACACAATGGTGAACCCATTTCTATAATTTTCGGGCAACATCAAATATAGGTCGTTGATGTTCAAAATAATCAAAACGAACAAGATTCCAGATGCAATGAACAGTGTTAGGGAGGTTTTTTTGTACAAGGTATCAAGACCAGCTTCATTTTTGGTATTCAACAGTTCTGCCGTTAATGGATAAGTAATCTGGTGCATGGCGCGCGACGGCACAATAATCACCGTAGCGATATAGACAGAAACACCATAGTACGCTACATTTTCAATACTAATGAACTGATTCAACATCACCTTATCGATTTCCAATAAAACAAGGGATGCCGATCCTCCCAAAATAATCAAAAAGGAATAGGATAAAATTTCTTTGGTAAAGCTGGGAAACTTAAACCTTAACTTTGGCTTTCGCAGACTAAATGCATACCATTTAATAATAAGCGTACGCAATAGGTACAACCCTACCAAGCACTTAAAGAAAATGTCCAGCGTAATCACATCAAAATAAAAAAGAACAAGAAGTACCGAAGCTCCTACCCTAGCGAAAACTTCTTTCATAAAGTTTCCGAAAACTGACTTTAAGTGTACCTTGGCCCAAGAGTAGAACACCTCAAAATAGCCCATCGCCAAACCAACAAAAAACACATACCACAAATAATCTTTCACCATTGGATTTACCTGCGATACCCAATTGCCGATAGAATCGTACCAGATTATGCCCACCAAGGCTAGGGGAACAATCCCGAGCAATGGAACAAATAACATCAAGGTAAAAAAGCTGTCCTTTTCATGTTCCAGATGATTACTGTAATATTTTACCATGGTATTGTGCACCCCAAACGCCATTAACGGCATAAGTATAGCGCCCGAAGCCAAGATAAAAGTAACAAGCCCATAGTATGCATCTGGTAAAATCTTGGTATAGAGGAACAACGTATTTATCGCTCCAAAAAAGAACCCTAGATACGTTACCGCCGTATTTTGTATGGATTGCTTAAGAACAACGCCCATTAGATAAATTTAGCCAAAGATTCCGTTAAAGCCCGTCTGTGGTACTGTTCTACCCCATGGGATTTACAGACCAAAACACCTTCTTGATATTTCTGGAATGTATTTAAAAGTACTTTTTTTAAAGTCGCTACATCATTATGCAGACAGGAATCCCCTGCCTTATGTTGCACTACCATAGCTCCTGCTTCCCATCCCTCCGGGCCTATGGCCAAAATAGGTCGTTTGGCATTCAGGTATTCGAACAATTTTCCAGGAATAATGCCCTTTGTCTCTTCGGAATCAATCTCCAACAACAAGAGCAATTGCGATTTTTGTTGGGTCTCCAGCACTTTATCGTGGCTTAAATAACCTAATTGGTCCACATGATCCAAAAGGTTAAAATCCTGAATGGACTGTAGCACCTCCTCACCCACTACTCCCGCCAATTGGATTTGCAAAGCACTTTTAAATGCTTCATTTTCCATGACCAATTCCTGCACCGCTTGCCAAAATCCTAAAGGATTTCTGCCAGTCAACAACGAACCAATATGCGAAACAGTAAATTTTGTATCCAAAGCAACAGGCTGTAGTTCATCATCAAAACCATTGGTGATCACTTTTATGGGCTTTGGGGTAATGGCCTCAAATTCGGACTTGGTAGTATGGCTGGTAACCACAATTTTATCCGCTCTTAAAAGCACCCCTTTTTCCAAAGCCTTATGCTTTAAATGAGCATAATTTGTCAACCGTAATTTTTTATGGTACCCAATAGAGGTCCAAGGATCCCTAAAATCGGCAACCCAATGGATATTGTACTTTTTTTTGAGTCCAAGGCCGATCAAATGTAAACTATGTGGTGGTCCTGTCGTAACAACAGTAGTGATGCCCTCGTCCGCAATTACTCTTGCCAAATACGAGATGGATGGTTTTACCCAAAGTTTTCGAGCATCTGGAATAAAAAGATTGCCCCTTATCCATAGCAACAACTTTTCCAAAAAAGATGGATCTTTCTCTTTAATAATCCCAGAACTAATAGTCTTGGTTTTCTTTTTGGAAAGTAAAGCCGCCCAACCATAAGGTTCTTTTATGGGTCGTTTCAAAATCTTAATGGAGTCGGGAACTTCGTTCACCAATTTAGAATCTACAATTGGATAACTCGGATTTTCCGGTACGTAAACGACGGGTTCCAATCCAAATTCCGGCAAGTATTTTACAAATTTTAGCCATCGCTGTACACCTGGTCCGCCTGCCGGTGGCCAATAATACGCTATGACCAAGATTTTTCGCATTAGGATTCTTCCTTTTTACGTGAGAACAGGGTAAAGCCCAATCCTCCCACAATAACAACTCCAAGGAGTATATTGGCAGCCAAACTTATCTGGCTTCCCGTTTTCACCACTTCAGGTTCAAACTTAAACTCGATTTGGTGTTCCCCAGCCGGGATTTTTATGCCACGAAGCGCATAATCCACTCTGTAATGCTTCTGTGGTTCCCCATCGATAAAAGCATTCCAGCCCGATGGGTAATGCATCTCGGAAAAAACAGCAAAACCATCATTGGTGCTACTGGATAAGTATTTTAAGTAGTCCGGACGGTAATCTACCAGATCAATCCTTGCCAAGGAATCCACAGTATATCGCATCTTGGTCAATTCAGGGTATTTTTTTGTATTGACCACCGCTTGGGTCCTTGAATTAAAATCACCCAATTTTTGAATCTCTTCATTGGTGGATGAAACGCCCACCAACTGATTTACAAACCAAGCATTCCCGTTGGCATCTGGATTTACAGCCGGAAAACTATTGCCCTCCTCATCCTGCTGGATTATATATTTTACGTTCAGCATGTTCAATACCTGAAGATTGTTCTGGTACAAATGATACTCAAACAAATTTTGGAGCGCTCGTGGTTTTGCAGCGTGATATCCTCCAATGGATTTATGAAAATAGGATGTTCGCGAACCGTTGATGCCTTCCTGGGGATCAAAAACACGATAAATGGAATCATCCTGCATGATCATTTGGTCTATCTGACTGGCTTGAAACGGCTGGTTTACCTGACGTTGTCGAACAAAATCCTCCTCGTTAACGTACCTAAGATCTACCCCTATCAAATCAAAAAGAATAAGGGCTCCAAGGGCAAATACCAAAATATTTTTATTGATTTTCTCTTTGATAAAGAACCACAGCGCTGCAGCTGCAAGGGCCACATAAATCAAAGAGCGGATGGTATCACTTATGTAAACGGCCTCACGATCTCGTTGGATCATGGACATCAACTCATCGCCAAAATACCCTCGGTACATTTCGTCACGTGCACCTTCAAAATCAAAGAAGCCTTTCAATAAGAAGATAACAACGCCCAGTCCCACCGAGATAAAAAAGCTCCATTTTAGAGCATTCAGTTTTTCTTTTTGATCTACGGTCGATTTAAACAACTCCCAAACCCCTAAAATTCCAAGCACGGGCAAACACAATTCCAGCACTACTTGTATAGAGGATACAGCGCGAAACTTATTGTACATTGGGAAATAATCGATCATAAAATTGGTGAGCAACGGAAAGTTCTTGCCCCAAGATAAGAGCAAGGCCAAAACAGCTCCCGATAACAACCACCATTTTTTTCTGCCATCTACCAAAAAAGTACCTAATACAAACAAAAAGAAAACTATTGCGCCTACGTAGGCAGGGGCCGCCACAATGGGCTGGTCTCCCCAATAAAGTGGTAGATTGCTCGAAAATTCTACGGCCTTGGTCGGTGTCAATCCTTGATTGGTCAAATATTCATAAGCTTTGGAATCCTTTCCCAAATCCTCGTTGCCCGAACCGCCGAACAATCGTGGTACGAATAAATTAAGGGATTCGGCAATACCATAGCTGTATTGCGTAATATAATCGTAGTCCAATCCTGTGGATACCGCTTTCTCGCTTCCGTCCGGGTTTATGGTAAGTTCGGATTTTCCACGGGTACTCCAATCCGCATACTCCTTGGTGGCCAGTAAACTTGTGGCATTGGTAAAAACGGAAAGAACAACGGCCAACACTAAAATCCCTACAGAGACGAAAAAGTGTTTTAGTTCTTTTTCCTTAATGGCATAAATTAAATACACCAAGCCCATCACTAATATCAACAACATAAAATAATACGTCATTTGGTAGTGGTTGGCACTAATTTCCAGTGCCATGGCCAGTGCAGTAAGTATAAATCCTAGAATATATTTTCTTCGAAAAACGAGTACAACCCCACCAAGAACCATTGGAATGTACCCCAAAGCATGTGCCTTGGCATTATGCCCCACCCCTAAAATTATAATCAAGTAAGTGGAAAAGCCAAAGGCCAATGCACCCAAGGCCGCCAGTCTAAAATCAACCTTAAGGCAGAGCAACAGTATGTAAAACCCTATCAAATAAAGAAAAAGATAATCGGCAGGTCTAGGTAAAAATCGTATTAAACGATCCAGATCCTTCACGTAATTGTGCGGATAATTGGCACCCAACTGGTAAGTGGGCATCCCACCAAAAGCGCTATTGGTCCAATACGATTCCACACCCGTAGCATCCTTGTAGGCATCACGTTCTTGAGCCATGCCCTTGTATTGGGCAATGTCGGATTGATAAATAGCTTTTCCCTGTAAAACTGGATAAAAATAGACCAGAGATGCAAGGATAAATAAAGCGATAACACAGATATGGGTGATAATGGCTTTTGGAGAAAGATTCATGGATAGGTTTTGATTCGGCAAATATTAATCAATTTCCTCAAAATCTATGTATTCTCCAACTTTTTTTGAAGGATTGGATTTACGGGGCGGCTTTTTGGATATGGTGGTCTCCCCTTCTCTAGTACTTTCGTTTCCAAAATCGCGAGGATTCCCGAACTGTTGCTCAAAACGCTCGCTGGTCTTCCTCATGGCGTAGTTAAGTAGTTTAGGGGCCAACCATTTTAAAAGGAATTTAAGCCCGTAATATACTAATATGAATATTAAAATCGTTTGTAATAAAACCATATAACCTCAGTTATCGAATCAAATTTACACTGTTTAGTCCCGTAAACCCGTCAAACGTATCTTAAAATAGTATTAAAACCAGTTATATGGACACATCCATGATCAAAAAGGCATTATTTCTTTTCGTTCTTTTTCCCACTTTTATCTGTGCGCAATATACCGATGTAATCAATTCCAACCGCCCAGGAAGGGCTGCCAGTGCCTACGCCGTTGGTAAAAACGTTGTACAGGCCGAGGTTGGCATATTGTACGAGCAGCAAGACAATGCTGACCTAAACTCCGACTCCAACATTTTTGGGGCCGATTATGCACTGCGCTACGGATTGCTATTTGAGGAATTGGAAGTAATCATGGAAGGCTCATTTATTACACAGAATATCGCCTACCCAGATTTGGGCATCGAGGGCACCTTAACTAATTTTTCCAGAAATCGGGTGGGATTAAAATATTTGGTCTATGATCCTTACAAAGATCCTGCGCGCAGCAAACCCAATCTATATAGTTGGAGGGCCAATAATCTGTTCCAATGGAAAAACCTAATTCCGGCAGTATCCGTTTATGGCGGGGCCAATTTTGTATTGGGAGACAATCCGTTTTATCCCGGTGAGCCAATAGTTTCGTATCGAGGTGGAATCCAGACGCAGAGCAGGCTTTCTCCAAGGTTTGTATTGATTTCCAACATCGCCTACGATCGTATTATCACCGATTTTCCCGAGTGGCGCTACGCCCTTTCGGTCACCCATGCTTTTCGTGATCCCAGGTGGAGTGTTTTCTTTGAAGGACAGGGTATTTCTGGAGACCGTTACTCCGATATTATTCTTAGAACAGGGGTAGCTCGTTTGATCAATCCTAATTTTCAGGCCGATATCCATATGGGCTCGGGCTTTAAAAACGACCCTTCACGCATATTTGTAGTGCTCGGGTTTTCCTATCGTTTGGATTTTCATAAAGATGAACTTATCCCGATCAACGAGCAGCAATCTGGCATAAACGGGAAAATCAAAAAGAACTCCAACAAACGGAAATCAAAAAAGAAAAGAAAAAACCGTGGTTGACCCATGGTTTTTTTTATGTTTTCCACCATCTTGATTTTTCTACCGCAAGTAATATTCATAATATTGGGCATTAATTTGCAACTATGGTTACCATAAAACAGGTTCAATCCAAATCCGAGCTTAAGCAATTTGTAAAATTCCCCTTCTCACTCTACAAGGGTTCCCCGTATTGGGTGCCACCCATTATTAAAGATGAGATGGAATCTTTTGACAAGGACAAGAACCCAGTTTTTGAAACGGCCGAGGCAAAGTTTTTTTTGGCCTATAAAGATGGTAAGCTGGCAGGTCGCATAGCGGCCATTATAAATTGGCTGGAAGTTAAGGAACAGGGACTCAAAAAAATGCGCTTTGGTTGGTTCGATTTTGTGGACGATTTGGAAGTTTCCAAGGCCTTGTTAGACAAAGTGCGAGAGATTGGCAAGGAAAACCAGCTCAATTACATGGAAGGTCCGGTAGGATTTTCCAATTTGGACAAAGTTGGTGTACTGACAGATGGTTTTGATCAGATCGGGAATATGATCACATGGTACAATCACCCCTATTATCAATCCCACTATGAGAAGCATGGGTTTACCACCGAGAAAAAATATTCCGAAAGTAAATTTTTGGCTGCCAATGCCGACCCCAAACTTTTTGAAAAGGCCAACATCCTGATCAAAAAACGTTTTGGCCTCAGAGAACTCAACTTTGAGAAAAGTGCCGATATAATGCCGTGGGTGGACAAAATGTTCGACTTGTTCAACGATAGCTATGCCAAACTTTCTTCCTTTGTAAAGATTACAGATATACAAAAGGAATATTTTAAGAAAAAATACATAAGCTTTATTAACCCGGAGTATATCAAATTTGTTGTGGATGCCGAGGACAATATGGTAGCTTTTGCTATTGTAATGCCCTCTTTTTCCCAAGCTTTGCAAAAAGCCAATGGAAAACTGTTCCCGTTTGGTATTTTCCACTTGCTCCATGCGAGAAAACATAGCCAGGACGCTATTTTTTACCTAATAGGTATCCATCCAAAATACCAGAATAAAGGTGTAACAGCCATTATTTTTAATGAGTTCCATCACACCTTTAAAAAACGTGGCGTGGTGAATTGTATTAGAACACCAGAACTAGAGGACAATATTGCCATACAACAGATGTGGAAGCATTTTGACCCCAAGGTAATTCGCCGCAGACGTACATATGTGAAGGATCTATAGCCTCCCCTTTTTCTTAAGGGTTACTACCTAAATAACAGTCGGTAATTTAATCCAAAGGGATATACCGGCCATATACAAAATCAATTTTGTATTTTAACGGACAGGTTGACCGCGTAGCACCCCCTTTTTATTTTAAACTAAATAAAATGAAATCCGTAAAACTGGTTTTAGGGACAAAAAATGGGGTGGACATTATTCGCATCGACTTCAGATCAGACAGAACTATAGAGAATCATCTTTTAGAGTTGACCGCATTGCAACAAAACCATCTAAATGGCACGTTCTATCTGGAAAACTCCTCAAATAATCTAAGTCTTATTTTCAATCATTTACGAAAAATCAGATGCTATGTGGACTATTCAGAAGTGACACAAAAAAGAAACGAATTGCCCAAAAATAAAAAGTCGTTTTTTTTACCTCCTTTAGATCCATTGCAACAACGGGACCTGAATAGATTTAGAAAGTGGTTGATGGAAAAGAGATTGAGTCCAAATACCGTGAATACTTATGTAGAAGTAACCCGATTTTTTGTTAGGTACGCCATCCTTAAAAAATCAAATAGCTATTCCAAAACATTGGTAGAGTCCTTTAATTATGATTTTATTGTAAGCGAAGGAAAATCAATTTCATACCAAAACCAATGCATCAATGGTATTAAGAAATACTTTTTGTTCAAAAATATAGCTATAGATGCCCTAGACCTGGTAAGGCCAAAAAAGGAGAAGAAACTGCCTGTTGTTTTGAGCAAGGAAGAAATACGGTCCATTATCGAGGAAACGCACAACTTAAAACATAAAACGCTACTGTCGTTGATTTATTCGGGGGGATTGCGAATCGGTGAGGCGATCAATTTAAAGGTGACTGATATTGATAGTGACCGAATGTTGATCCATATAAAGGGTGGAAAGGGAAAAAAGGATAGGTACACCTTGTTGTCCCATAGTTTTTTGGAAACGCTACGTACCTATTATAGACAATATAAACCGAATAAATATTTATTCGAGGGGCAACGTTCGGAAAAATATAGTACAAGCAGTGCACAATGGGTATTAAAAAAAGCTGTTTTTAAAGCGGGAATTAAAAAAGGGGTTACGCTACATACACTTCGGCACAGCTTTGCCACACATTTATTGGAAAACGGAACGGACATTAGGTACATACAGGAGCTTTTGGGCCATAGTAGCCCCAAAACGACTATGATCTACACGCATGTTACCGAGAATAGCATTAAAAATATTAGCAATCCATTTGATGATTTATAAAAACAGTATATTGCATTGTAAGAAAATAAAACAACCGAACTAAGCTGAACAAGCCACATATAAACTTGGGCATAGCCCTGCTTAATGGAAGTATAAAGATGGTAAAGTTTGGTATATAAACAAGTTGCCCACAAGTTTGAAAATGAATAAACTACCCTTAGAGCCTAACCTAACTTTTCAGCAAAAAATTCATATTGCAATTTTTATATTTTTTGGCCTTGCCATAATAACAGCTCTTTTAGGTACGACTGTTGACGCAAGTAAACTTTTGTTTTTAGCACTTGCGGTATTGGTAACTAGCTTCTTTATAGTTGTGTTTTTTTCTAAAAATGGCCTAGTGCATTACGGAGACAAAATATATACTGGCGTCTTCATAGGTCAAATTTTGCTTTTAAAGAATCGGATAGACTTAACGGACAAAAGGGCATGCTCCATTCTAAAATTTAGAAAGAGCCAAAAATATTCTTTCTTTACTGCAGCTCGACCTGACCTAGCTCATGAATTTAATGCGTTCGACATCTATTTACTAAATGACCGACATACCAAAAAATCGCGTATTCTGTCATTGAAAAAGGGAAGTAATAGTAAAATTGCAGTTCAATTCTTAGTGGATAACACCCATTTGAAACATGAGGTTTACAGTCCTAATTTTAAATAAAAACCAGTGGGCAACACTGGCTATAATTCATTGTTCCCTCCTGCCTTGAACTAAATTCCCTACTTTTAAGAAAACAAATAACCAAGGGGAATGCTTTCGTACCGCGGCCATGGCTCGCTGGAAAATCGCACCGGCCCACGCCGTCGCTCACCAGCCG
>JAAEZN010000083.1:0-13569 GCA_018222835.1 Algicola sp.
ATGCTGGACTGTGGTGGCTCCAAGATAGTGCCCGCTTGCATTTGTAAGGCTAGAAGGGGAGATAATAGGGTATATAAGAACAGGAACAGGTATTTCCTGACTAAGCGTTTTGATGATTTCTTCATTATGTTGAGTTCGTTTGATTAAAGAGTTTGTTGGTATTGTATTTCCCATAGGGCAATTGTTGGACTGCCCAAAGGGTTTTAGCCACACTGCCCGAAAAGTCAAGACAAAGTCGTAACTTCCCTAAGGGCATTTAGGTTCGGATATAGGACACCCTGTCCAAGCAGTAATGGTGCCTGGAAATAGGATTCCTAGATGGAAAATGACTAAGATTTCGTGATTGGGCCGGTTGCCCTAAAAGTGTATCTGTCAGTTTTGGGAAAAGTGATTTCGTGAACCGGAAAAATGTTGCGTATATCCCAAAACTATAGTCTTAGGGTTAAATAGGATTTTTGGGCTTTTTCTTAAAGAGAATATCAAATAGGGTCAGGCCCGCTCTAGAACCGGAGCCGACCGACGATGAATTCTTAACGATAAAAATAAGCCTTTTGTTTCCCATAACCCATCGGTTGGGCGATGCCTCAAAATGTTAAAGAAACCAAACGCTAAGAAAAAAGTCGAGATGAACCAGAATAAAAAAGGCGCGGAACTCAACTTACCGACTGGAGGTACTGGTATACCCGTGCACGATAAGTGAGCCCACGCCCCGGGTCGTGAGCCAATCTACTTATCTTCCCGTGCACATCAAAAATTACCAGTTTTCCAGTACGGGATTCAAAGCGATAGCTTCAAAAATGTTCTAAACGAAGAATCGCTAAAATATGTAATTCGAGACCAATATAGTAAAAAAGATTGTTGTGGTAATATAATTCCACGTTTTTAATTATCGAATTAAGCATTTTCCACAACAAATAAAGTATTATGCTTGATGAAAAAAAGAAAGATGAATTCAAAGCTAAATTTGGAAAGCAGCTTGGTAAAATAAAGAAGGATAAAAAATTAAGCTTCAGAAATATTGCCAAAAATTGTGATCTTGACCCCAGTTTTATAAGTAAAATTGAAAAAGGTACGGAAAACATAACCCTAGAAACAGTTTTAAATTTACTTTATGGCCTAAATGTACAGCCTAGAGACCTCTTTGATTTCCATATTGAATTAAATAAAGATGATATTCGCAAATAATCTTTACTAAATTCCTTTTCTAGAAAATTCTTACATTTATAATCTATTCTCCCCCAAAGATTTATTGGTTATTTTTAAAGCTGTGCCTTACTCAATTGCAAAACTTGGGTATAGCCATACAAACTAGTTTTATATGCTAAAGAAAGTTCGGAATATAAACAAGTTATTCAGCATTTGATGAAAACACCAGAAGTAGTGGTTAAATATGGCAACTTAGATGATTTTGAGCTACCAAAAATCATCTATAAGTATCGCGACTGGTCGGACAAATATCACAAAAGATTTATAGCGGAAAGAGAAGTCTTTTTGGCTTCCCCAGAAACATTTGAGGACGAATTGGATTGTCATAATCCAACTCGCTTTGATTTGCTGACTAAAGAACAGATTTATGATTATTTTATCTGGGCATCAAAAAGAGATAATCCGAATTTTTCAAGACAGCAACACAGAGCATTTGCAAGAGATTGGGCAAAAAATTCACTTGTGAATGACAAGGAATACACGAAAAGGTTTATGGAAAATTCTGTATCTGAATATTATCAACACGAGGGAATTTTAAGTCTCACCGAAAATTGGAATAATGATAGTATGTGGAATAAGTATGCAAATAACGGACAAGGATTTTGCATAGGATATGATACCCGAATAATGTTCAAGTTCTTAGGTGGTGGTGGCCCAGTTACTTATGAAGACGAAATTCCGATAATAATGCCCGAGCCATTTATGAAATTTGAAGAAGCTATGCGTAACAGAGTTTACTATAAACTCAAAAAATGGGAGTTTGAAGAGGAATACCGAACAAAAAAGTTTTGGCCTCATCCAGCTTCAATCAGCGACAGACAAATCAAACTGCCTCGAGAAGCCTTTAATCGAATAATTTTTGGAGATAATATATCTTCGAAAGACAAAGATGAAATAATAAATTGTGTGCAAGAATTCATTGGAGATATAGAAATTGTGGAAAGAAAAAATGCTACATAAAAAAGATGGCTTTAAGTAATTGCATGTTCTCGTTTGCTTCTGAAAATCCGCCAGGATTTTCAGTTTGGTTTGTCCATGCAAAGGATAGAGCTAACCATGCAACTACTCATAGCCCGCCCCGTTAGCCACAAGGAAAAACATATGAAATTATGAAATATTTATTAATAGGTGGAGCACAATCAGTTGGAAAAAGTGAAAGTATATATAGACTTGCCCAAAACCTTATAAAACAGAATTATGAAATAGTTGCAGGTTCAATCCCAGATAAATTCAAAGATTTTAAAGCTATTGTCCAAGGAACAAACCAAAAAAGAATTAAAGTTACAATTCTATTAAACACTGCCACCGATGAGGAAAGATTAATCCAAGAATTGAAAAGTTTTCTACAGCAACATAATTATTGTGACATTATTATTAGTTCAATAAGAGACGATGATTTCTATCCAAGAAAAAGTTTTTTCAAAATAATGGAATTAAATCCTGACAATCCTGACATTCTTGAAGTACCATTAGCAAAAATAACCCGAAGAGGTGATAATTTTAACACCGCGTTGAAATGGTATAATAAACATGTCGATTATTTACTCAATCATATCTTAAAAAATAAACCATTTGAAATATAAACACAACATAAGGCTAACAAAGTATAAAAATAGTACAGCTGATAGGCAATCTGAATATCGACAAGCGCTGATTCCCCGAAAATGACGTTCTTGTAAATTCGATATTTTTAACACAAACCGTTTTGTTTCATGCAAGCAGCCATTCCATTTAACATTTTAACACATCCTAGGAAGGCTACACAAGGCTTGAAGTTCTAATGAAGATTGCTGAATTTTTGGATATAGACATTAAGGACTTGATTGTGTCAAATAAGAGTTAAGTATGAATGAGGAAAAAACAAGAAAAGAAATAATTGATTCCCGGTTGCAACAAGCAGGTTGGAATATCAGTGACCGTTCTCAAGTCGTTTTAGAGTATGACATTATTGTTGATAATAATCAGGTTCAAGAAGTAACAACACCGTATACAGGACATCAATACAGTGACTATGTTCTACTAGGGCGTGACGGAAAATCTCTTGCCGTTGTAGAAGCAAAAAAGACTTCTGTTGATGCAGCAGTGGGTAGAGAGCAAGCGAAACAATACTGCTATAATATCCAAAGAGAAAAAGGCTCGGAATTACCATTTTGTTTCTACACAAACGGTCATGACATCTTTTTCTGGGACTTAGAAAACTATCCTCCGAGAAAAGTACACGGATTTCCTAGAAGAGAAGATCTTGAAAGATATAGATATATCCGAAAATCAAGAAAGCCTTTAGCTGGGGAACTAATTAATACAAAAATTGCTGGACGTGATTATCAATTAAGAGCTATTCGAGCAGTTATGGAAGCTATCGAAAAGCGCAGACGAAAATTCTTGCTGGTAATGGCAACTGGAACAGGTAAAACTAGAACTTGTATTGCCTTGACAGAAGCTTTAATGCGAGCTGGCTGGGCAGAGCGCGTATTGTTCCTTGTTGATAGAATCGCATTACGCGATCAGGCGTTAGAAGCGTTTAAAGAGCACCTGCCAAATGAACCAAGGTGGCCGAAAGTGAATGAAAAGAAAATAGCAGAAGATAGGCGTATTTACGTTTCTACTTATCCGACGATGCTCAACATTGTAAGAGACGAGAAGCATAGTCTCTCGCCTCATTTCTTTGATTTAATTGTTGTTGATGAAAGCCACAGAAGTATTTATAATGTTTATCAAGAGGTACTCGACTATTTCAATACAATTACCCTTGGACTCACAGCGACACCAACTGACGTAATTGACCACAATACGTTTGAACTATTTGAATGTGAGGACGGTGTACCCACATTCGCATATTCATATGAAGAAGCTGTTAACCACATCCCTCCTTACTTGAGCAACTTTCAGGTAATGAAAATTAAGACCAAGTTTCAAGATGAAGGTATTAGCAAACGAACCATTTCTCTTGAAGATCAAAAGAAACTCATTCTTGAAGGTAAAGAAATTGAAGAAATAAATTATGAAGGTTCTGACCTTGAGAAAAAGGTAATCAATAAAGGGACCAATGCCCTTATTGTAAAGGAGTTTATGGAAGAGTGTATCAAAGACCCTAATGGTGTACTTCCAGGGAAAACTATTTTTTTCTGCATGAGCAAAGCACATGCAAGACGAATGGAACAAATCTTTGATGCTCTCTATCCTGAATATAAAGGAGAGTTGGCCAAAGTATTAGTTTCTGAAGACCCTCGGGTCTACGGAAAAGGCGGGTTACTTGATCAATTCATGAAAAATGACATGCCCCGGGTAGCCCTGAGTGTTGACATGCTCGATACAGGTATAGATGTTCGGGAGTTGGTAAATTTAGTCTTTGCCAAACCTGTTTATTCTTATACAAAATTCTGGCAGATGATTGGAAGAGGAACTCGGCTATTGGATGAGGAAAAAATAAAACCATGGTGTATTGAAAAAGAAGTTTTTTTAATTCTCGATTGTTGGGACAACTTTGAGTACTTCAAACTCAACCCTAAAGGGAAAGAACTTAAAGCTCAAATTCCTTTACCTGTTCGCTTATTCGGATTACGACTGGATAAAATTGAACGTGCCGATGAATTAGGAATTAGCGAAACAGCAAATCGGGAAATTGTCAAACTGAGAAAACAAATCGAAGAGCTTCCTCAAAACTCCATAGTAATTATGGAAGCAAAAAACGACATGCAGCGACTATCAGATGACAACTTTTGGAATAAACTAACCCAAGACAAAATTGATTTTCTCCGAACAACCGTAAAACCACTGCTTCGAACAGCTTCCAATAGTGATTTCAAAGCAATGCGATTTGAGAAGGACGTGGTTGAACTCTCATTAGCAGGCATGGAGGAAGACAAGGACCGTTTTGAAACACTCAAAGACGGGTTAGTAGAAACTATTTCCGAATTACCTCTTTCTGTTAACATAGTAGCAAAAGAGGAGAAACTAATTCGTGAATCTCAAACGAATAAATTCTGGGCAACAATAACCGAATATGAGTACGATCAGCTCATTGAGAAATTTGCTCCACTTATGAAGTTTATCGAATCGGTGGTGAAGCCATTGGGTCCGGCTAAATTCAACTTTCAGGATATACTTAGTACCAAAGAACATGTTGAATTTGGCCCACAACATGAAGCAGTAAGTATAGCCAAGTATAGAGAATTGGTTGAAGAAAAAATAAAGGAATTAACGGCCATCAATCCAATCCTGCAAAAGATTTTGAATGGCGAAATCATAACAGAGGCTGAATCCGCTCAGCTTGCAGATGAATTACATAATGAGCATCCGCATATTACACTCGACCTATTAAGACGTGTTTATAATCACAGAAAAGCTCAGTTTGTACAGTTCATTAAACACATCTTAGGGCTTGAAATTTTGGAAAGTTTCCCTACTACTGTTGGAAAATCCTTTGATCAGTTTATTGCAGAGCATAGTTATTTAAGTAGCCGGCAACTTCAGTTTCTTGAATTGCTTAGAAACTTCATTATTGAAAAAGGGGAATTCCAAAAACGCAATTTGGTTGAATCGCCTTTTACGATGGTTCACCCAGATGGTATAATAGGCATATTTCAGGCAAATGAGATTAAAGAAATCATTGAATTAACAGAAAAATTAATAGCAGCATAATGTTACAAAATAATGCCACGCTTAAAAGCCACATAGATAAACTTTGGAATTCACTCTGGAGTGGAGGTATTGCTAATCCGCTTACAGCGATTGAGCAAATCTCATATCTCATTTTCATGAAGAAATTGGATGACAATGAGAAAAGTGCTGAACGAAAAGTCAGTGCAGGACTATTTGAAGAGTCAGACTTCCAATTTCGTTTTACAGGCAAGTAGACACAACCAGGAGCAAAAGAAGAAAATACTATTGATAAATCGGAACTCAGATGGAGCAACTTTAAGCATTTGCCTGCGGATGACATGCTGCTACACATTCAAACAAAGGTGTTTCCTTTCATGAAAGATTTAAATGGAGGCACATCTCCATTTACAAAGCATATGGCCAATGCAGTATTTATAATGCCTAAAGCATCACTATTGGTTGAGGCAATTAAGATAATCGAAGATATTTTCCAAGAAATAGAACGTGATGCCAGCGAAGGCGGGCAATCCTTTCAGGACATTCAAGGTGATGTTTATGAAATGCTGCTCAGTGAAATTGCGACTGCTGGCAAAATGGGGCAGTTCAGAACACCAAGGCATATCATCAAATTGATGGCTGAGTTAGTAGAGCCTAAATTGGGTCAACGAATAGCCGATCCTGCTTGCGGAACGGGTGGATTTTTGTTAGGAGCCTACCAATACATTTTAACGGATTTGGTTAGACAAAAAAGCCCCTCTAAATTGCAAAAGGATGAAGATGGTTTTGAAGTAGGTACTATGAGTGCCGCCCTAACACCTGAAATAAAAGAGATTTTGGATGATAGTTTCTTCGGTTATGACATTGACCAAAGTATGGTTCGTCTTGGTTTAATGAACTTAATGATGCACGGTATTGATGAACCACAGGTGGACTACCGAGACACGCTTAGCAAGAACTTTAATGAAGACAGTACATATCAGATCATCATGGCTAATCCTCCATTCACCGGAAAGCTAGATAAAAGTGATGTGTTTGAAAACAGAAGAACAACTACAACCAAAACGGAGCTTTTATTTATAGAGCGTATTTTCAATATGCTTAGTATGGGTGGCACGGCAGCTATAATTATCCCACAAGGGGTATTGTTTAGTTCTGGAAAAGATTTTGTTACCATTCGAAAAATGCTTATTGAAGAGGCTGAATTAAAGGCAGTAGTATCTATGCCAGGAGGTGTATTTAAACCTTATGCAGGAGTTACAACAGCCATTTTGTTGTTTACAAAAGCCGGGGAAACCAATTACACCTGGTTTTATAATATGGAAAATGATGGGTATAGTTTAGATGATAAAAGAAGTAAGATCGAAAGTTCTGATATCCACGACATTATTGAGAAATTTAGAAGTCGTGACCCAAAAAAAGAACAAATATTATCGAGCAAATCATTCGTAATAGATAAGAATCAGATTGTTAATTCCAACTACGACTTAAGTTTTAATAATTACTTCGAAGAGGTGTATGAGGAAATGGTTTATGATGATCCTAAAGACATAGTTGCGAGACTTCAAACACTTGAAAAAAAAATTGGGGCTGAATTAAAGGAAATCAATAATCTTATATGAAAGAGGAGTTGTTGGGAATTCATATTACACAAATAAAACTTACTAATAAGAGGCTAGGTTTATCTGAAGTAAATTCTGTTACAAATAGTGATGGCTTTGTAAAGTCTACGGATTATTTCAGCAAAGAGGTTTTTAGCAAAAAACTATCTAACTATAAAGTTGTCAAGCAGAATCAATTTGCATACAATCCATCTAGGATAAATGTGGGTTCGATCGACTACTTAAAACAAGAAAGCCCAGTTGTAATTAGTCCTCTATATGTAGTATTTGAGTGTAAAAAAACTCTTTATCCTAATTTTTTGCTTCGGTTTTTGAAGAGTCCATTAGGGAACCAAAAAATTAGATCAAAAACTAGAGGTGCTGTTCGTGATACGTTATCCTTTAAAAGGCTATCCGAAATTAAAATCCCTTTACCTTCCTTTGAGGACCAAATTCGCATAGCTGAAGTCCTTACAAAAGTGGAACGTTTGATTTCTCAGCGCAAGGAAAGCATCAATCTCCTTGACGAATTATTAAAAAGTACCTTTTTACAGATGTTCGGAGATCCTTTGCGAAATGAAAAAGAACATCCAAAAGAGCCAATTTCAAGATTTGGTGTTTGCTCTACTGGTAATACACCTTCACGAAAAATTAAGGAGTATTATTCCAATGATTTTATTGAGTGGATTAAAACGGATAACATTCTCGATGAAGGTCTTTATGTTTCTCAATCAAAAGAATATTTGTCAGAGGCTGGCTCAAAAAAAGGTCGGAAAGTAGATAAGGGAGCATTATTGGTAACATGTATAGCAGGCAGCCTAAAGTCAATAGGTAGAGCTGCATTGACTGATAGGCCAGTTGCATTCAACCAACAGATAAACGCAATTCAACCATTTGATGATGTCTCCTCTATTTTTCTGTATTGGCTCTTCAAGGTAGGTAGAAACTATATACAGAACCATGCCACGAAGGGTATGAAGAAAATTCTTTCAAAAGGAGAATTTGAAAAAATAAAACTGCCTAAGCCTAAGTTTTCTGATCAAAAAAAATTTGAGAATATTGCTTTTCAGACTGAATTTTTGATGCAAAAACTCAAAGTTAGTTTAAGTGAACTCGAAAACTTATATAATTCGCTAAGTCAAAAAGCATTTAAAGGAGAATTAGATTTAAGTAAGTTACAGATTGACCACATAATTTCTCTTTCGCAAGGCGGTAGTGATGATGAAGAAAATCTGCAAGTTGTTACTTATAAGGAGAATCGAAGAATTTCAAATAAGCCCAAAACCTCTCAAGTTGGCAATGCCATAATGGAGAACTACTATGAAGATGACATTAATACATTACTAAAAGAACACTTTGGAAGTTTTGATTTCCGATTTAGTGAGGTCATTGAATTCTTTGAAAATGAAAAAGCTGTGGCTCTTAATTACCTCACTTCTGAGGAATTGAAACGCCATCGCAATCAACTCGAATTGGACATAAAAACTTTTATCTTCAACTGTATAGAAGGAAAAAATCCTCATTTAAAGCTAGAGCAAAGGTTTATCAATGCTTTTGAAGACAGTGAGCTTAATAATTTGAATCCAAGGGCTGGCCGTGAAAGCTTACTTGCAGAACTGAACTCAAGTCCAGCCACATTGGAGTTTGAGGATATTTCTGGAATCTATTTTAGAATTTCAAAATGAAGCTGTTGAGAATCAAAATAGCCGACGATTTAAAAAGGCCATTCAGGAGTTTGCACCCTGGGTTTACGATTCGGTTTAATCCGAACTTCAACAGTAAAGACATTGAACCCATTGGCTTAGCTGGTCTTAATGGCAGTGGCAAGTCTAACCTACTAGAACTAGCTTCTGAAATATTCTATTATCTGGACAGCCAGCATTTAGAATTTCCAACGCCTTCTGTAAAAGATGAAAAAGAGTATGGATTTGAAATTGACTATGCATTGCCCCTAACATTTGACAGTCCATTTATAACCTTTGATAGTGGTTTTAAATTCGATGAAAACTATTATGTAGTTCGAATTGTGAAACCAGTTGATGGGGAAACAACATACGCCATTACATCAGTTGACCATTATCTCAAAGAGCTAAACCAAATCAAACTAGAAGATAGTAGGAAATTTAAAGCAGATTGGAAATCAATTGAATTTAGAGATAAGAATAAACAGATTAATAAAAATATTTCTCAACTACTGCCAAGAAAAGTATTTGCATACACATCAGGAAACAATGAACTGCTTTCCAATTCTTACTACAAAATGCAGTTTCACTATTTTAATGATTATAAACGGAAATTAAAAACTGGTAGTAAATTCTATTTTGATAGTAGCAGATTATTCTTTTCCGATCAAAACTCAAATGCATCAGTATTTATAGCTAATTATCTCCTTGGCGAGAAAAAAGCTATTGAATATATCAATGATGTGGTTAAAGTTAAGGACTTGCATTCATTTCGAATAACCATTCGCTATGCCGACCGCAGCGGATCAAGAATGAAGGAAATAAGATTCAATCAAGACCTTGACAGACGAGTCAAACTCTTGAAGAATTGCGCGACCACATGGTATGAAAAAGGATTAGGTTCAAAACGAGTGCTCACTTTGGATTATCTGGTTACTGAAGCTACAAAAAAAGCTTTTGAAAAAACGTTTGGGGAATCGCCTTTCGATTTGTTCAAAACATTCTATGAGTTGGAAATGCAGAATTTCTATGCATTACATAACGACATTCTGGAAATGGTTAGTGAAGGTCCAAAATGGTTAAACATATCTGACGAACTTCCTAAACCTGATCCAAATCATTTGGTTTTTAGAATTGAAAAAATCAAAATTTTCAAAAAAGGAGTAGATGAAGAGTTCTACTATAAAGGATTATCAGATGGAGAACATCAGTTTCTGCAAGTTGTTGGTCTAGTCATGATGATTGAAGAAAGTGGATGCCTTTTCCTATTTGACGAACCGGACACTCATTACAATCCGATTTGGCGTTCGAAATTGGTAAATACCATTAACCAGATTCTCAAAAAGCAAAATGGGAAGAAGGAAAATCAATCAAGATTACAAGAGTTGTTGATAACAACACACTCACCTTTTGTTGTTTCTGATCTTCGTAAAAGAAATGTGTATTTGTTCGAAAAGCCGAAAACAAAGGTAAAATTCAAGCCATGCCATTTTGAGACTTATGGAGCTTCAGCATCGATTATAATGGATGAAATTTTTGGCAAGGAAAATAGTATATCTGAAATGGCTAAATCTGATTTAAAAAAATTGGAAAAACCTAAAACCATTGAACATTTGATGCAAATTGTAGAACAACTCAACAACGATTTTGGTGAATCGGTTGAGAAGTTTGATTTATTCAGTAAACTAAGAGAAATCAAGAAACAGCTTGAAAAGTAATGCTGTATTTCTACCAGTCCATATCACCACATAACATTGAGAACTTGCATTCTTATCTGCATTTCTTCTTCACACAGCTATTTGCAGAAGTGAATGTAACTTATGACCATGCACACCATATTCATCCCAATTTCCAAAATATCATTAACGAGTATACAATTCAAATAGATAATAAACTAGAAGCGATATTCAATGCCTATACTGGGTTAAATCCAGCACAAAAACAAATAGTAAGAGATGCATACTCTTCCAATATTGACATAGAAAATATCTGTAACACCTCAGTATCTCCAGTTAAATACGCACAACTTCCAGCATCCATCAGTACACCAATTAAAAGTCTTTATGATCAACTTTGGGGTGATAGCAAAGTTCTGGGTTATGTTCATGTAGTTGCTAGTTGTGGCACTGTAAAATCACACTTCAATGATTTCCGAATAGTAAACAAAAACAGTGTTTGCCCATTTTGTGGTCTTGAGGGATTAGAATGTGAGCATGATGATGGAAGGGATGATTATGACCATTATTTGCACAAATCAAAATACCCATTTATCAGTGTGCATTTTATGAATCTCGTGCCAATGTGTCATAAGTGCAATTCAAAAAGCAAAGGTCAAAAAGATGCTCCGTTTAATGGTGCAGGTAATCGGAGACCTATCTACTTCCCTTTTGAAGGAAACCCGCACGGTCATTGTATTACCCTCAGTATAAATTCTACGATTACTGACTTGGGCAAACTGGCTTCTTGGACACTCGACATTAATTGTCAACCAGCTGCAAATGTTCCAAAGAAAGATGCTTGGGTAGATATTTTCAACATTGAGAAGAGATACAAAGCAAGATTAGCAAAAGACAGTTATCACTATAAAGACAAGTTGCTTAAGGAATATAAAAAGAAATCTAGCAGAAATGGATTTGATTTTGCCATTTTTCGCGATGACAAATTGGATGACTTAGACGATATCTATATGCAAAAAGAAGGAATAATCTGGAAGACGTTTCATGAGTTTGTTTTAAACGATCCTGATTTTGAAAACAATGTAAATGGAGTCATATAGCCAGTGTGCATTGGCAGGTCGTACAATCTCAACGCGAGACGAAAACCCGCAAAAGAGCTTGCAAGTCCTTGCCCGAAAAAAAATAAAGCACGAACGCACAGCAATGGTAACCGTTGCAAAATCCCCTGATCAGCAACAAAACGGATTATAACAAGCCTTTTTAAGAGGCATTTTTATTTTCCCATCAATATGAAAATCGTGTTTTATATCCTTTTAAAAGATCCAATTGTAGCATTCCCTATTTTAGGGCATAGATAAATTTATATTGACTTTGCCAACTCTAATAAGGCAGGATCATTCTTCAACTTTTCCATATCATCCGAAATTTTACTGTCCAATACCTTGGCATAGATTTGGGTCGTCTTCAAAGAGGTGTGACCCAGCATTTTGCTAACCGACTCAATCGGCACACCATTGGAAAGGGTGACGGTAGTTGCAAAGGTATGTCTGGCCAAATGTGTGGTCAATGTCTTTTTGATCTTACATGCAGCTGCAATTTCCTTCAAATAGGAATTGGTGCGCTGATTGGTGTATACCGGGAGCAATGTCTTTTTTTCGATTACCCTGGGATGTTCTTTGTATTTGTCGATTATGGCCTCCGGGATGCTCAATAAAGGAATACTGCTCAAAACCTTGGTTTTTTTCCTTTTGGTCTTGATCCATCTGTTCCCTTTGATGTCCTTGACCAGATCATCATTGGTCAACTTTTCAATGTCGGCAAAGGCCAGTCCGGTATAACAGCAAAACAAAAACATATCCCTTACCGTGTCCAGTCTTTCGAATTCAAATTCTTGTTTTAGCATTGCTTCCAGTTCCTCGTGTGTCAAATACTCCCGCTCTTTTTGTTTCCAACTGGCTGACCAGTGGAAGAACGGGTCCCGGTCGATCCATTGATTGGCATAGGCGATGCGAACAATTTTCTTGAAATTGACGATATATTTGGTGGCGGTATTGTGGGAGCAATTTTTTTTGCTCTTCAAAAAGTAATCAAAGCCCGTTATAAACTCATAATCGAGCTTTTTAAGAGGAAAATCCTTTTTTTGGTACTTGTATACTATGTAATCAGAGATGTGTGATTTGGCGGCTTTATATCGTTGAAGTGTTCCGGCGGAATATTCCTTGCCCACCAAACTTTCCATTTCATCGTTGTGATCTTGGAATATTTCCAAGATCATATACTGTTTTTGGCCCTTGCCCAAAAAGATGTTCTTCACGGTTTCGGCATCCACATATTCTTCGTTTCGAACCTGCTCGTCATAGATAGAAACACACTTGTTTTTCAATGTGTCAAAAAATCGGTTGAGCACCAGTGTTTCTGAGGTCTTCCCGCGCAATCGACCAGTGTTGGTATCCCACTTTAAAGGGTCGACTTGTTTGCCCGTACTGAACTCTGCACGCTTGCTGTCCAATGTGATACGGGCATAGATGGGCACTAATTTATTATTACTGGATTTTCTTTTTTTAGGGTAGAAAATGACGTTGATTGTAGAGAACATGGCAAAAGGTTTTGTTTTAACACTTTGAAGATACAAAAAGAGCTCTTAAATAAATGTTAACAAATCCTTGCAATAAATTGCAAAACAGCTAATTATAGCGATGGCGGTGAGCATTTTTTAGCAGATAAAATGCGCACCGAATTGCTCACCTTTTATATGGTGTTTTTTGCTGTTTTTTGGCACCAATGGAAATGAAAAAAGCCTATAAA
>JAAEZN010000083.1:13579-14607 GCA_018222835.1 Algicola sp.
GGTAAGCAAACAAGAGCTTAAATCCCAATAATACTGGGGTTTATGATTTTTATAACGTTTATAGGGAAGTGTTTGGGGGTAAGAAAACGTTGGAGTTGAAGATAGAAGAAGTGTTGCCTTAGTGAAGAAAGGTAAAGTATAAAAACAAAAAAAGCTCCGAGAAATCGGAGCTTTTTGCGGTCTGGACGGGACTCGAACCCGCGACCCCCTGCGTGACAGACACGTCATTTATGGTTTTATATGATTCTAAAAATTATTAAAGTATTGTTTTTCAATATATTAATTATTTTATAAAACCATATCAAACCAAATAATACCTATATTTGTTTATAAATAGTTTATAAATTTATAAACACATGTTAACCACAAAAGTCCTTCTAAACAAAGTACGTCAAAAACAGGACGGCACATTTCCGTTGGTAATTCGCGTTACCTATAACAGAAAATCAATATATCTGCCACTTGGTTACAACCTGGCCGAAAAAGATTTCGATGCCAAGAATCAACGGATAAGGCCGTCAAGTAAAATTGCTTCCAATATTACTCGCCTGAACAATGGTATACAAGAAAAATTGAAAAAGATTTACGATACGGTTACTCGCTTGGAAGAAGAAGGTAAAATTGAAAGCCTCTCCATGTCCTCCCTGAAAAAAGAAATAGAGGGGAAATCCGTTGGCAACAAGGACTTCTTCAATTTCGTTGATTCCCTAATTCAAAATCTGAAGAAGGCCGGGAAATATGGCAATGCAGAAATTTATAGAACCCTACGAAATAAAATAGAAAAATTCCATGGGCAGCGTTCCCTCCCTTTCCGTCAAATCAACTATGCATTTGTAAAGAAGTTAGAGACACAGCACTACGCTTCCGGAAATACGGCAGGAGGTCTGAGTGTGTACCTTAGAACCTTGAGGTCGGTGTATAAAAAGGCCATTAAACATGGGATAGCCAAGGAAAACCACAATCCGTTTAATGATTATTCCATAAAGAACGGAACTCCGAAACGACAGTTTTTGAATAGAGAGCAATTG
>JAAEZN010000084.1 GCA_018222835.1 Algicola sp.
CAATGTTCCTCCTCCAATTGCACTTTGATCCAAAAAATCTTTTTTCTTTATTTTTTTAATCTCTTCGCCTTGAGCATTATAAATTATAGCCTCTAAATATGATACCTTATCCTTCTTTTCATAAAAAGCATAGGCTCTGACGTGTTTGTTCCCTTCTTTATTAAGAACCGTAACAACTCTTTTGTGGATCACATTCATTCGGTCCCTTGCCTCAACAATCACATCCATTTTAGCCAAACGAACTACAGCATCAGAATTTTGTTGAACTGCCTTTGGAATAGATCCTACTTGATAATCTTGAGAAAATAAAATATTAAAAAAAAAGACAAACAGGGTTAATAAGTAGAAGCGCATTGGTTAGTTGAGAATGGTTGATTTAAATAGCAAAAACTGTGCTTATTCCCTACAAAAAAGATATTTTTTTTTACATAAAAAAATTATTCTTTGTTTTTTGTGTCAATTGTTATCGTAACCGGACCATCATTGAGCAATTCTACCTTCATATCAGCTCCAAAAATTCCTGTACCAACCTTTTTTTCGAGTTTTCGCTCCAGTACTTGTACAAAATTCTCATATATAGGAATGGCTACTTCTGGTTTTGCCGCTTTTATGTACGATGGACGGTTGCCCTTTTTGGTCGAGGCTTGTAGTGTAAATTGACTGACAACAATGACATCCCCCTCAATATCGACCACGGATTGGTTCATTACACCATCATCGTCATTAAAAATGCGAAGATTTAAAATTTTATTGGTCAACCAGTCTATATCTTCCTTTGTATCGGTATTCTCGATTCCCAATAGAACCAAAAGACCATTCTCAATGGACGAAACAATTTTGTCGTTAACCGTAACACTTGCTTTTGATACTCTCTGTAATACTGTTCTCATTTATCGTTCCCTATATGGATTATCTTCTTCTCCGGTGAGCATTTGCACATAGCTTCGGTAGCGACTTGCTGCTATTTCATCATTCTCCAAAGCTTCCTTTACCGCGCATTTGGGTTCATCCAAATGAAGACAGTTATTAAATTTACACTCCGATTTTAGAGCAAAAAACTCTGGAAAATAGTCTCCAATCTCATGTTTGTCCATATCCACAATACCAAAACCTTTTATGCCGGGTGTATCAATTATCCGGGCATCGAAAGATAGGTCGTACATTTCGGCAAAAGTGGTCGTGTGCTGACCTTGCATGTGCTGTTCAGAAATTTCTGCTGTTTTTAATTGCATACCAAGTTCCAAAGCATTTACCAAAGTTGACTTCCCTACCCCGGAATGACCGGCAAACATGCTTGTTTTTCCCAACATTAATTCTTTTACCTTATTGACATTCTTGCCTTGCTTGGCCTCAATTTTCACACATTGATAACCAATTTTGGTGTAAAGGGCCATTAAATAATCTATCTCAAACTTTTCTTCTTCGTGGTAAACATCCATCTTATTAAAAAGAAGGACTACGGGAATATCGTAAGCTTCTGCGGTCACCAAAAATCGATCTATAAAACTGGTAAATGTGGGAGGGTTGTTCAAAGTGATCAAAAGAAATACTTGATCTAGATTGGAGGCAATAATGTGGGTTTGCTTGGAAAGCTTAACGGACTTGCGGACAATGTAGTTCTTGCGCTCACCTATTTCTGAAATAATGCCGACAGTCTCATCTCCAATAGTCTCTAAATCAAAACTAACATAATCACCAACGGCCACCGGATTGGTACTTTTTATCCCTTGTGTACGGAACTTACCTTTAATACGGCATTCGTAGAATTCGCCTTCATCGGACTTTATGGTGTACCAACTTCCGGTTGATTTATATACTGTTCCGTTCAAAATTGTTCACTTTTTTAAATACAAAGAAACAATATTCCATTCGTTTGATCGTATAAGTTTAAATCACAGTATAACAAATCAATATTTATTCATGAAAAAAATCTTATTTATTGCAGTAATTGCCTTAACCACTGCGTTTAGCGCACATGCACAACAGTACAAAGTAATTACTAGTGTGGAATCCATAGTGCCCAACGGTCTAGGTAGATCTAGAATCATCAACGCATTAGAGGACAAGGACTACAAAGAATTTACCACTGTACAAACCGAAGACGACAATACAAGAAACAAGTCCAAAAGAGATGAAATCCGTGTCAAGAACTTTGAAGAAACCAAATTATTGAACTTCTATAATATTGGAGGTATCCGATTTCAGAACATCGCGGCCAACGATGCCATGATTACTTCCATGATCAACGACATGATTACAAACGGTTGGGAATTGGCCTTTGTGGTGAGCGGTGTTGAAAGTGAAGGAGGAAAAGGTGATGGGCAAGGTATTTTTATTACCCGCTACATCTTTAAAAAGTAATTTTCACTAAAGTGAGACAATAAAAAAAGCCCTCCTAAAAAGAGGGCTTTTTTTCTAATACAAGCTTCATTAATCCTTAATGTAAACCCTTCCGCCCACAAAAGTTCTTTTATTCACTTTTTCCGGATTTCCATAAACGTAAACATCTCCACCTGCCTTTACATTGATCTCCACCAACTCGGAAGCAAACACATCGGCCTCGCCACCAGCTGAGATTTTCACATCTGTTGTAGTGGTCCGTAGTTCCCTGCCTTCAAAAATACCACCAGTGTTCAGTACAACCGTTTGGTTTTTTGCCAGTCCAGAGGCCCTCACTATTCCACCGGTCACTGCGCGGATTTCGGCATAATCCACATCCATTCCTATACGGATCATGGCGCCTTCTTGAGCTTTGAGTTCTATCCTGCTTTTGTTTACCATCTCGTTGCAGGTAATTCTCGCACCTTCGTTCCCATCTATAACATCCAAGTTGGTATAATAGACTTCGATCATAGTGTCCTCACCCTGGAATTTCTTGTCCAGTTGCATACGAAGTTTAAGTATCCCATTTTTATTGGTCCATTTAATATCATCTACGTTCCAGCCTTTGATCATAATTTTGTTCTCATCGGATTGGATCAGATTGACCTCGATCAAATCAAAAACTTTGATTTTATTGAATTCTCCAACTTCCGTATCTATAATACGTTGTGAGAACATAATCAATGGAAGCAACAAAAAGCTCAATGTGTATATTTTTTTCATGATAGAGTGTTTTTACTTTGGAAAGATGATCTCTATGTGAGTTTGTTACAGTTTGAAACAAAAAAACTATTTGCAGCCAGGATTTCTATGGCCACAAATAGTTCTTGAATCAATCCGATTAAGAAAATCAGCTTATGACTTGATGATTCTTTCTTGGTGATTGATGGATTCTTGGTGAATTGCCTTGAACATTCTTAAAACAAATTCTTCGCTCAATCCCCTTTGCTCACCTTCCAAGATCATGTTGCCCAAAATTGCGTTCCATCGATTACTTTGGAGTACGGCAACGTTCTTTTGTTTTTTCAGTTCTCCAATCCCATCGGACACTTTCATTCTTTTGCCCAAAAGGTCTATCAACTGATTGTCCAGAACATCGATCTGCGCCCTAAGGTTGGTCAAATTGCTCATGTATTCAGCTTCTTCATCTGTTTCTTTTCTAATACGTAAATCCTTCATGATCTGAACCAGGGTTTTAGGGGTCACCTGCTGTGCAGCATCACTCCATGCGTTGTCTGGATCATAATGTGTTTCGATCATCAACCCATCAAAATTCAAATCCAAAGCGGTCTGCGATACATCAAATACCATATCCCTCTTTCCTGTGATATGACTTGGATCGTTTACTATGGGCAGGTCGGGGAACCTTGTTTGTAGTTCAATGGCCAATTGCCATTCTGGAATATTTCGGTATTTGGTTTTCTCATAAGTGGAAAAACCTCTATGGATTACACCCAATTTTTCGATATTGGCGGAGTGCAAGCGCTCCACGGCGCCCAACCAAAGTGATAGGTCTGGGTTTACCGGATTCTTTACCAAAACAACTTTATCGGTTCCTTCGAGGGCATCTGCAATTTCTTGAACAATAAAAGGGCTTACGGTGGAACGTGCACCTATCCACAACATATCGATATCGTGTTCCAAAGCTAGGTCAACGTGTGCTCTATTGGCAACCTCGGTAGCGGTTTTCATTCCGGTCTCTTCCTTTACTTTTTGCAACCACTTCAATCCAATGGCTCCAACTCCTTCAAAATTTCCAGGACGAGTTCTTGGTTTCCAGATTCCGGCACGGTAGTAACTCACATCGGTATCCTTTAAATCGTGGGCAATTTTTAGTACTTGCTCCTCGGTTTCGGCACTACAGGGCCCCGCAACTACCAATGGATGACTCAAATTCATATCATCCAACCATTTTCTCATTTCCTTTTTGTTTTCCATAATACTCTTTCTATTTTTTTGTAAGTGGTATTCCTTTTAATATTTGTTTTATTTTATTGGTATTACTCATTTCTTGGTGGACATTTTTAAAATCATTGTCCAGTATCAATTGCTTGAAGGCGATAAGGTTTTGAATGTACTCTTCAAGAGTTTCGACTACGTTGTCTTTGTTTTGCTCAAAAATCGGGGTCCACATATCCGGAGAGCTTTTTGCCAAACGAACAGTGCTTTCAAAACCACTGCCTGCCATATCAAAAATATCGCGCTCGTTCCGTTCCTTATCAATAACCGTTTTCCCCAACATAAAAGAGCTGATATGCGATAAATGGGATACGTATGCGATATGCTTATCGTGTGCTTGGGGGTTCATGTACCGAATTCGCATGCCTATTTCTTGAAAAATGGCCAATGCTTTTTCCTGAAGCTTGAAAGCTGTTTTTTCGACTTCGCAAATAATCATTGTTTTGCCTGTGTACAAACCCTCGAATGCTGCCGTTGGACCAGAAAATTCTGTGCCTGCAATTGGGTGGCAAGCCATAAAATTTCTTCGTTTAGGGTGATCTGCAACCTGCTCGCAGATCAGCTCTTTGGTGGATCCTGCGTCCATTACTACGGTTTCTTCTCCAGAGGCATCTAAAATTTTTGGCAGTTCGGCCACCAAAACATCTACCGGGATACCCACAAAAACCATATCGGCGGTTTCCAGGTCATCGTAGCCTCCTTTTTTATCTATTATATTGAGCTGCAATGCTTCATTTAAATGAGCATCACTTTTATCCACTCCGATTATTTCCGATTCTGGATGCAGTTTTTTTACATCCTTAGCAAAGGAACCCCCAATTAAACCTACGCCTATAATTACTACCTTCATAATCTAAAATCTTTCGATGGCTTCTTTGATCTTTTCTTCTTTTACACAAAGCGAAAAACGAATATAGCCCTCGCCATTGCTCCCAAAAATGGTTCCCGGAGCAATAAAAATATCTTTGTCGTACAATATTTCATCAATAAACTTTTCCGATGGCGAAGCCCCACTGGGAAGCTTGCTCCAAACAAACATGCCCACTGCATCCTCGTCGTAGGAACAACCTAATTTATCCGCCAACCGGAACATGAGTTCTCGTCTTTTGGTATATACCTTATCCAAAGCCTCGAACCATTCCGATCCACTTTGCAAGGCTGCAATGGCTCCTTTTTGAATGCCATAAAACATCCCGGAATCCATATTGCTCTTTACCTTGAGTACTGCATTAATATGTTCCGCGTTGCCCAGCACCATGCCTACTCGCCAACCCGCCATATTAAAAGTTTTGCTGAGGCTGTTTAGTTCCAAAGTGCACTCTTTTGCCCCATCGATGGACAAAATGCTAGTTGGGTTACTGGAAAGCACAAAGCTGTACGGATTATCGTTTACCAAAAGAATATTGTTCTTCCTCGCGAAATCCACTAACGTTTTTAACTGTTCTTCTGTAGCTGTAGCTCCTGTTGGCATATGCGGATAACTGACCCACATTAGTTTTACTTTGGACAGGTCTTTTTTGGAAAGTTCCTCCAAGTCAGGAAACCAACCATTTTCCTCTGTTAAGTTGTACGTTGTTGGCACACCTCCCACCAAACTGGTCACTGATGCGTACGTTGGGTATCCCGGATTGGGAAGCAAAGCTTCGTCCCCTTCATTTAAAAAGGCCATACTAATGTGCATAATCCCTTCCTTGGAACCCATCAACGGTAAAATCTCGAAGTTAGGATCTACGGATACAACGAACTTTTGATGGTAAAATTCCGCGATTGCCTCCCTTAATTTTGGCAACCCTTGATAGCTTTGATACTGATGCGCGCCTGCCTCTATGATAGAATCCCTAAGAGTTTCCAACACTTGTGGCGAAGGTGCCAGATCAGGGCTTCCAATGCCCATGTTAATAATGGGTTTCCCTTGGGCAATAAGCCCTCGAACCTCTCTTAATTTTGTAGAGAAATAGTATTCCTTTACGCTATTTAGCCTATTTGCTGTTATCATAGCATCAATGCATTTTTATATTCGCCCAAAACCCTAAAATCTTCTGCCATAATCTCTAGCAAAGATTTTGTTTTGGAAAATTGCTCATATTTATCAAAGGTGACATCCACAAAAAAGGCATACTTCCAAGGAGTCTCTATCACGGGCAAGGATTGAATCTTGGTCAAGTTCATATTGCAATCGCTCATCACGTTCAATACTGTAGCCAGACTGCCCCTTTTATGATCGGTAACAAACCTCAAGGATGCCTTGTTGATTTCTTCTTCCGGAAGCACCTTGTTCTGCTTTTTGAGGATTATAAATCGTGTTGAATTATTTACAATGGTCTGGATGTTGTCAGCAATAATATCCAATCCGTACAGTTCTGCTGCCATTTTAGGGGCAATGGCGGCAATATTAAGCAACTTGCCCTCTTCTATTCTTTTTGCTGTTTCTGCAGTATCCACACTCTCAACGAGCTTTATATGTGGATGCGCTTTAAAAAACTCTTTGCATTGCAATAATGCCATTGGATGCGAATGTACCTCTTGGATATCATCAAACGACCTCCCTTTCATAACCATAAGGTTATGGTGGATATTTAGGTAATGCTCACCGATAACATGGATGTTATTGTGATACACCAAGTTATAATTGGGGATTATTGAACCTGCGATAGAGTTCTCTATCGCCATGATACCCTTGTCCGCAGTTCCCACTATCAAACTATCCACCACGGCATCAAAGGAATTGCATTCCAACAGCTCAATATTATCTCCAAAAAAATCTTTGGCAACCTGGTGGTGGTTGGACCCTTTAATTCCCTGTATGGCTACTTTTAAATCCATGGCAAAAAAAAAGTCCCGATATTATCGGGACTTTATAAATTGGTTATACTTTAAACGTATCTACAATAGTCCCGTTCCTCTTTGAAAAAAGAAGTAAAAATAAAAACGGTTCCAGAAATACGTGTTTGTCATCTCTTTGTTAATTGTCGGCTAATTTAGGGATTCAATCCTAAACACCATTGTATTCGCATATTTTTTTTGATTTTTTTTAAAAAGGTGATTTTCATTGCGCATTATTTTACAGAAACCCTACTTTTTTTCCGAATTCATATCTCAACTATTTTGAAGATGAGTACCGGATAGTAGATTCTTGTTCTTTAAACGTAGGGATTAAAAGCTGTAAAAGTGTATTTTTGGAAGCATTAAATCTATTTTGAATGTCCATTACCGTTAAGAACATCACTAAAACCTTTGGCACACAAAAAGCATTGAACAATGTCTCGTTTACCATTAACAGAGGTGAGATCGTGGGCTTTTTGGGACCGAACGGAGCTGGAAAATCCACCATGATGAGGATTTTAACCACGTATTACAAAGCGGACAACGGAGAGGCATCGGTTAATGGTTTTGATGTATTGGCTGCAGAAAAGGGCGTTCAAAAAAGCATAGGATATCTCCCAGAGCACAATCCTTTATATCTAGAAATGTACGTTAAGGAATATTTGTCCTTCAATGGAGATGTGTACAAAGTAGATGCTTCAAAAATCAATGATGTGATCGAACTCACAGGATTGTCCCCGGAGGCACACAAAAAAATTGGGCAATTATCCAAAGGGTATCGTCAGCGCGTAGGCTTGGCCGCTGCTTTATTGCACGACCCGGAGGTTTTGATTCTCGATGAACCGACAACAGGTCTCGACCCAAATCAATTGATTGAAATCCGTAAGCTAATCCGTGAAATCGGTAAAGAAAAGACCATATTGCTCTCTACCCATATTATGAAGGAAGTGGAAGCCGTTTGCGACCGTGTAATCATCATCAACAAAGGGGAGTTGGTGGCCGATAAAAAATTGGAAGAGCTTCGTGTGGCAGAAGAGCAGATTATTGAAGTGGAATTCGATTACCGCGTAGAAGAGCAGTTGTTGCTGCAAATGCCCAATGTGTCCAACGTAAAAAATATAGTGGGCTTTGTTTATGAAATCACCTTCAACACTTCAAAAGATATGCGACCTGCTGTTTTTGATTTTGCACACGACAATCAATTAAAAACACTACAGCTCAGCAGAAAAAATAAAAATCTGGAAAGTCTTTTTACAGAGCTGACCTCTTAATTCTTTTTACACCAATCCACTTCGACTCTCTCTCAAAAGGAGATGGAAAACCGTTCCAAATATGGTACTTTTGCGGTTCAGAAGAAATAGAACTCGATGAAGAACAACGCCAGATTGGAACTTTCCAAAGAAGAGATGAAAAGCTACGGCTATCAAATTATTGATGCCATTGTGGAACACCATGCCACCCAACATAAAAAACTGCCCGTTGCCCTTGGTTCTCGCAAGGAAATGGACTCTTTGTTTTTAGAGGAAGCGCCCGAAGAAGGTTCTGACCCCACCAAAGTACTCGATTTTGTTTTGGAAAAGGTAATGACCAATAGTGCGAATATGGCACACCCCAAGTCGTTTTCTTTTGTTCCAGGCCCCAGCAACTATGTTAGTGTAATGGCAGATACCCTGGCAACTGGTTATAACATTTTTTCTGGAGGATGGGCCGCAAGTCCTGCTGCCGCAGAACTGGAAATCGTTACCATTCAATGGTTGTTGAAAATTTTCGGGTTTCCAAAGAAAAAAGGGGGCGGAATTTTTACCAGCGGTGGCTCAATGGCCAATTTAACTGCAGTGGTTACCGCGCGCCGAATTAAATGTGGGGATGATTTCTCAAAGGCAGTTATCTATCTATCGGACCAAGCGCACTCTTCCAACATTAAGGCAATTCGGGTTTTAGGTTTTAAAAAGGAACAGATTCGAATTATCCCGACCGATAGTGAACTGAAGTTTTCGGTCAACAAACTCAAAAATTGTATTGCCAAAGATCGATTAGAGGGCTTGTATCCTTTCTGTTTGATTGCTACGGCTGGAACCACGAACACAGGAACTGTGGATCCATTGGTAGAATTGGGCAAAATTTGCAAGCAAGAAGATATTTGGTTTCATATTGATGGTGCCTATGGTGGAGCCGCTATTTTATCCCAAAAGGGGAAACAGGCCATGAAAGGGATTGAAAAAGCTGATTCCTTGACTGTTGATCCACACAAATGGTTTTTTCAACCCTACGAAATGGGGTGTCTTTTGGTACGAAACCACAAAAACCTTAGTAGCACCTTTACCGAAAAACCTGAATATTTAAGGGATATCGAAGGGAATACCTCAGAAATTAATTTCTACGACCACGGTATCCAATTGACCCGTAGGTTCCGAGCACTCAAGTTCTACATGTCCTTAAAAACCTTTGGTTTAAAAGAATTTCGTGATGCGATTTCTTATAATATTGACTTGGCAGAAGAGGTGGAAACCAAATTAAGGGGCAGCAAAAGTTGGGAAGTTGTATTTCCAGCAACATTGGCCGTTATTAATTTTAGGTACAATCCCATCAACAAAAAGTATTCGGAAAAGGAATTGGATAAAATCAACCAGTACATCTCTGGAAAAGTAGTGGATTCCCGAAAAGCTCTTTTGGTCACCACTATTTTGAATGAACAGATTGTACTCCGAATGTGTCTGATCAACCCTAGAACCACCATGGAGGATGTTACGGAAACCTTTGACCTTTGCAAAAAATATGCTTTGGAGATTGAGGAAAAGTTGGCATGAAAGGTTTAGATCATGTCTTCAAAACACAGTCAATTGCCTCGTCCAAAACAGGTTGCACCTTTGGATCTGTGCAATTGATGAGGATAGCAATCACTTTTTCCTGCTCCGGATAAACAAAAAGATTGGTGTAAGCCCCCACACTGCTTCCCACATGTCCAACAAATTTTCTACTCTTTTCATCCGTGCTCACTTGAAAGCCCAAACCATAGTACGTAGGTTCACCATTGATAATTTGAGATGTAAGTAACTGCCCATAAGTTTTATTGTTGAGCAATTTCTGCTCTAAAACCGACTGTCCGAATAGGGAAATATCTTCGCAAGTGGATAAATAACCTCCTCCAGCTAATTTATAGGCATTGTTTACAGAAACAGCTTCCGCAAAGCACAATGCTTTTTTGGTGTAAAATTTAGTTTTGTTCTCGACTCCGCTCGAACCAACATTTATTTCAACTGGAGAAAAGGTGTTTTTCAACCCCAAAGGAATTAATATATGCTCCTTTACGTATTGTTGAAATGAAATGCCACTTGCTTCTTGCATTGCCAAAGAGAGTAGGACAAAATCAAAACTATTATAGAGATACCCCTTTCCTGGCTCAAAAAGTAGAGGGTCATTTTTAAATACCAAGATACTGTCCTTGATGGAAAGTTCCTGATTTAAAGCAAATTCTTTACCTCGATAACCTCGAATACCGGCTGTATGACCTGCCAATTGCCGAAGTGTAAAATCATATTTCTTTTTGGGGTAATATGGCACATAGGTGTAAAAGGATGCGTCTAGATTTACAATTCCATCCTCAACCATTTTACCCAAAGCCAAGCCCGTTATACATTTGGAAATACTGGCAATGCGAAATACTGTTTGTTTTGGGTCGGCCTTGGTTCTTTTCTCCGTATTTGTAAAACCATACCCTTTTTGAAGCATTTCTTCTCCCTTATCCAAAATAGTAACAGCCATACCTGGCACTTTCTTTTCTGCGACTAGATTATGAAAAATGGCATCAGCTCTTTCCAACCCGTTAAGTCCATCCAAAGATTTTACTTTTGGATTTGGGTAGAGCAAATTTTTAATATGTGCAAAAGGATTCACCAAGAACTCGGTTTGAATTTCGAAGTTAATGAGAAATCTTAACGTTGAAAGGAATCATTGGTTTTAATGATAGGTTCTTAATCTTGAAAAATCAACCTTCCATTAAAGAGTTCCTCCACATCTACTTCTAAAGGGGTATTGACGCTGATCACATTTCCTGTTCCGCTAATTACTCCGCTCAAACTTTGTTGGGGGTTCACAAAAACATCATTGGAACCTCTATGGTTGACCGTAACGTGGGTTGAAGCTAAATTTTGAGCTTCGATCCTAGAATCACCTGCCGCGACCGTAATATTAAAGTTTTCTGTATTGCCTTGTAATTTAAAATAAGCAATTCCGTTTACCACTACCCTAACATTGGTCGAATTAAGGTTCAAATCAAAAGAACCATCTGTGGTTTTTGTTTCTGGATCATTGAAACTTTCTGCCAATAACACCATGTTCGGATAATCCAATACACCATCGCTGGAAATCAACAGTCCTGTGCTGCTTCTGATTTCAGAAATATTGGGAGAGGTAATATAAATCGTAGTCAGGCCATAATCCCGAACATAATTACAGCTGTTTTCATTCCGCAAGACCAAACGGTTATCCTCAACAGTCGCAGAAACATCATTTAATAAATATTCCCCTGTTTCAACCTCAACTAATTGCTCATCCCCTTGTTTTAAAACTACGTTCAAGTTTTCAAATACAGTCAAGGTATTGAACTCTGAAACATCTACTGTTTTTCGAACCAAATCACCTGCATTTTGAAAACAATCGGGAACATTTTCGCCATTGCAAGAAATCAGAAGAAAAGTAAATAGCATGAAACACGCCCTTGAAATCCCCTTAAGGGGATACATCGTATTTTCTATTTTGAGCTTTTCATTTTTCATAATCTTACACCTATTCCAAATTCCACCGCCTCTGCTTTGGCTCCATGCGATTTTAAGGTCAATGCCCCAAAAATTTTGTTTCCAAAATAGCGTTTCATTCCAATTCGATTGTACATCTTACCTTCAAAATCGAAAGGATAATACACGTAATATCCCAATTGGGCCACAACACTCATCTTATTCACAAATAGCTCATGTCCAACAAAAATCCCTACCCGCTTATAATCGGTATTGGGATCAACATCCAATTCAGGAAAAGAGATGGATTGGTAACGAATCAATTCCTTTAAAAAATTGGAAAAGAACATATCTGTACCTAGTTGTATGGCACTTCGTTTGCCCAGTCGTTTATCGGCATATGCAGATATGGTGGCAAACCCATACCGTCCCATGTTAATCACATCGCTCTCGTTGGCCCCTGCACGAAGCACTAAATTATATCGAACAGGTTCGGTAGTCTTCCCTGTAGATTCTGGTTTTTTATACTCATAAACTGTTTCTTGATCTAAAGCATAGGTCAACCCAATATTGAATGCAAAAGTATTGGTAGAGGTATTGGGCGCTTTAAAATTGGCATTTGAATAGTGTATAAATGAAAACCCAGCGTTCACTCCCAAACCTGCCAGCAGGTTTTCTTTATGGTAGTTGAGCATCAATAAAGTGCTACTCAATATATGGCTTCCGTAGGCATTGTTCCTAAAATTATCCTCTTTATCGTACGGATTGGTGTTATAAGCCAGTCCTTGGGCGACTCTCAATTGAATATTTCTCTTCAGAAAATAAAAATTGTAATGACCGTAAAGTCCGAAATGCTCACCGAGAGTTGGGTTGTTCGTATTGTGATAAACAAAAGTGTACCCGGTATCAGGATAACCAAAATCAGCTTCCCATTCTTTGTGTCCGTAGGTTTTTCTGCTCATTCCAAGGATTACCCCTGCTGGATGATCGGTAATCAAATGCGAAATATCAGGATTATGTAGCAAAATGGAGCCGTAAAACTGGTTTACATCCAAGGTGTACACTTTGGGAGCTTCCTTTTCTTGGGAAAATCCAAAACAAAAACACAGTAATAAAACTGGAAAAAGAGGATACCTCATGGAGCGCTAAAGTAGCAAATTAAAAAAGCTCTTTGGCTATATTCTTAATATTATCTGACTTGCCCATGGAGTAGTAATGCAATACCGGCACCCCTGCTTCCTTTAATTCTCTTGACTGTTGAATTGCCCACTCTACCCCTACTTGCCGTACTTCTTGATTAGTCTTGCAAGCTTCCACAGCATCTATTAAATCTTGTGGAAGGTCTATACTGAACACTTGGGGCAACAATTGCAAATGTCTTTTAACGGCAATGGGCTTAATTCCCGGGATAATGGGTACTTCTATTCCCATTTCTCGAGCCGCCCTTACAAAAGCAAAGAATTTTTGGTTATCAAAAAACATTTGTGTCACTATATAATCCGCTCCTAAATCAACTTTCTCCTTTAAACGTTTTAAGTCGGATTGTAAAGACGGTGCTTCCATATGCTTTTCCGGATAGCCTGCGACCCCAATACAAAAACTGCTCAAATCACTCGATTCAAATGTATCGTGCAAATAACTCCCTTCGTTAATGTCTTGAATCTGCTTTACTAATTCTGTTGCATATTGATGTCCACCTTTGGTGGGCGTGAAATATTTTTCTTCTTTTCGGGCATCGCCACGCAGTGCCATAACATTTTCTATTTCCAAATACTGACAGTCCACCAACAAATATTCCGTCTCTTCTTTGGTAAATCCACCACACAAAACATGGGGAACCGTATCCACATCGTACTTATGCTTCAGGGATGCACAAATACCCAAGGTCCCCGGACGGGTACGAGTCAATTTTTTATCCAACAGCCCATCTTTTTCTTTGTAGATGTACTCCTCTCGTGAGGTGGTCACATCAATAAATGGTGGCTTGAACTCCATTAAAGGGTCAATATTACTATAGAGTTCCTGAATGTTTTTTCCTTTTACGGGTGGAACAATTTCAAAACTGAAAAGGGTTTCTCCCTTTGCTTTTTTTATGTGATCGGTAATTTTCATTTTACGGTTGTCCGTTAATCGTTTTTAGTTGATGGTTAAATTTTAACAAGCTATAATTACTCATCAACAATATTAGGGGCGAGCCACTTTTGGGCTTCCTCTAGTTTCATATTCTTTCGTTCAGCAAAATCCTTAACCTGATCTTGTTTTATTTTTCCCAACCCAAAATACTTGGTCTCGGGGTGTCCAAAATAATAACCACTAACACTTGCTGCTGGCCACATGGCCAAACTTTCGGTCAGTTTAACGCCTATTTCCTCTTCCACTTTCAGCAAGTCCCAAATAGTCAATTTTTCCAAATGGTCCGGACAAGCAGGATATCCTGGAGCGGGTCGAATACCGCGATACTTCTCTTTTATCAAAGCTTCATTGTCCAAATCTTCTTCAATAGCATAACCCCAATATTTGGTTCGAACTTCTTTATGAAGATATTCTGCAAAGGCTTCAGCCAATCTATCGGCCAAAGCTTTGATCATAATAGAATTGTAATCATCGTGGTTTTTTTCGAACTCAGCTGCCATTTCCTGTGTTCCAAACCCTGTACT
>JAAEZN010000085.1 GCA_018222835.1 Algicola sp.
TCCTTCGACTGCGCTCAGTGTTACAACTAGAACAGAGAATTATTGGCCATTGCCGATTGCTTACTGCTTACTGCTTACTGCTTACTGCTTACTGTATTTAACAAATCACACAATATCCTGGATCATCTGCCAAATTTTCACTTGGGTTACGCCAGTATCCTTCGTCTTCTATTAAATCATCTGCGTTTTCGGGTCCCCAAGCACCGGCTCCATAACCGTACATGCGTACATCCTTTCCGTTTTTCCAATAATTTAAAATAGGATCTACAAATTCCCAAGCGGCTTCCACTTCATCTGCTCTAGCGTACAAGGTTGCATCACCCTGCATACAATCGAGCAACAGGCGTTCATAAGCTTCCATAACATAGGTTTCGGCCAAACTGGAATAGTAAAAATCGAGATTGGCTCGCTCTACCTTAAACCCTTGACCAGGAACTTTAACACCGAACTTTATCAGAATCCCTTCGTCGGGCTGGATCCGAACAATTAGTTTGTTGTCCATTTCCTGCATTTCCGATCCTTTGAATATTTGGTGGTGCGGTTTCTTAAAATGAATGACAATTTCAGTCACCTTTGTGGGCATACGCTTTGCCGTCCGCACATAAAATGGAACGCCGTGCCAACGCCAGTTATCCACATAGAATTTAACCGCGGCATAAGTCTCCGTGGTTGAATTTGAATCCACTCCATCTTCATCCCGATAGCCTTTCACGGTTTCTCCTTTTATCTTGGACTCAACATATTGCGCACGAATGGTATTTTCCGCCAATTCCTTTTCATCGGTCATTATTCGCAAAGACTTTAGTGCCTTCACTTTTTCATTTCGAATCTCTTCGGCTTCGGAGCCAATTGGAGGCTCCATAACAACCAAGGATACAATCTGTAATAAGTGGTTCTGAAACATATCCCGAAGCGCACCGGATTTATCGTAATATCCCCCACGTTTTTCTACACCTACACTTTCTGCATTGGTAATTTCTACATATTGAATGTAGTTACGGTTCCACAATGGTTCAAAAATGCTATTGGAAAATCGGGTAACCAATAGATTTTGTACCGTCTCCTTTCCCAAATAATGATCAATTCGATATATCTGGTCCTCTTTAAAATACTGATGCAGTCCTTTGTTCAATTTTTTTGCCGTTTCCAGACTGTAACCAAAAGGCTTTTCCACAATCAACCGCTTCCAACCATTATTTTGGGTGTTCATCCGCACCTCAGAAAGGTTATGCGCAATGGTCTCGTACAAGGTAGGCGGCGTAGAGAGATAATAAATTATATTTCCCGAAGTATTGTGTTTCTCTTTAAGTGACTCTACACGCTTTCGCAAAGTGCTGTAATCCGTATCATAATCATCGCCAATATCCTCATAATGCAGCTTATCGGCAAAGCCCTTAAGTTTAACTTTATCGATATTCTTGGTTTTTTTCGTTAAATAAGGACTATTGTACACAACGCGGTCACGGTATTCATCGTCCGAAAGATTGCTTCGGCTAACCCCCAGTACCACATAGTTTTCCGGCAACTGGTTCGCCATGTATAAATTAAACAGTGACGGAATAAGTTTTCTAGCGGTCAAATCACCTGATGCGCCAAAAATCACGAGCATCTGATTCTCTGTCTTTTTCATATATTTTTTGTTTTCTGGCGAGTTTTGCTTCAAAGTAGCTTACCTATTTTCAAGATGGTATCATTATCTTTGAGCGTCGCGAAGATAAGGTTTATTTTATGTTCGTAATTCAAGAAACATCAACCTTAGTGTTGTCTTAATATTAAAAAAGAAGCAGAAAATACATCATGGCAAATACATACGATTTTGGTCTTGTTGGTCTAGGAGTAATGGGACGTAACTTTATTCTGAATGTGGCGGATAACGGATTTACGGCATTCGGAAATGATCTGGATGAAGAAAAAGTAAACGCCTTGATCAATGAAGGCGGAGATACTACCAAGGTAAATGCCACCTCCGATATAAAAACCTTTGTACAATCGTTGACCACTCCACGCAAGATCATGCTGTTGGTTCCCGCAGGTAAAATTGTGGATAGCGTAATCGAGGGGCTTTTGCCACATTTGGACAAGGACGATATTATTATAGATGGTGGAAACTCGTTCTACACCGATACCGATCGCCGTGAGGCCTATTTAAAAGAAAAGGGCATCAACTTTTTTGGAGCTGGGGTTTCTGGAGGTGCCGAGGGTGCCCGAAAAGGGCCCAGCATTATGCCCGGCGGTTCCAAAGAAGCCTACCAACACGTAAAGCCTATTTTTGAAGCGGTTTCTGCCAAATATCAAGGTGAGCCCTGCGTGACTTATTTAGGTCGAAAATCGGCCGGAAACTATGTTAAAATGGTACATAATGGTATTGAATATGGTTTGATGCAACTGACCTCCGAAATCTATGACCTCCTCAAAAAGGCGGGCGGGCTTACCAACAGCGAGCTTCATAAAACCTTTTTTCAATGGAACGGTGGAAGGCTACAATCGTTTTTAGTCGAGATAACTTCGGAAATATTTGCCCAAAAAGATGACTTGACCGATAATGACCTTGTAGATATGATTCTGGACAAGGCCAAACAAAAAGGAACAGGCAAATGGACCTCTCAAAACGCAATGGATTTGGGAATTCCAGTGCCCACCATTGATATTGCCGTGAGCATGCGAGAGATTTCCGCATTAAAAGATGAACGGATCAAAGCCGACAAACTGTACGATCGTCCTACTCCAAAAACTGTGGACAAATCCGAATTTACCAACAAAGCGGAGCAAGCGCTGTACTTTGCCTTTATCATCACCTATGCACAGGGAATGCACCAATTGGCCGATGCGTCGAAAGAATACGGTTATGAGCTCGAATTGGGCGAAATTGCTAAAATATGGCGTGCCGGCTGTATTATCCGCGCCGCACTGTTGGCCGATATTACCGAGGCCTACCAGACCGATAAAAATTTACAAAATCTACTGCTCTCCCCATCTTTTGTAGAAAAGGTAAAAAACACTGTAGATGCTGCAAGAGAACTGGTAAGTTATGGTGCAACTAACGGCATTCCTTTACCCGGACTATCGAACGCACTCACCTATTTTGATGCCTATACCAGTAGCCGCTTGCCTTTGAATTTAATTCAGGCACAACGAGATTATTTTGGTTCGCATACCTACGAGCGATTGGACCGCGAAGGAGTGTTCCACACCGAATGGGAGAAATAAAATTAAGATTTATGAGAAACATTATCGTACTATTTGCTTTTGGCCTTTGTCTTTTAACCATAAATGCTCAAAAGAAACCATACGTTATTTACAACGCTAAAGGCAAAAAGGTCACGTACAAAAAAATGCTGAAGACCTTGGAGAAAAAGGATATGGTATTGTTCGGGGAATTGCACAACAATCCCATTGCGCATTGGTTACAATACGAGCTTACTGCCGACCTCCATACTAAAAGACAATTAATTCTAGGTGCAGAAATGGTCGAAGCCGATAACCAAGATGAGCTTAACGATTATTTGTCCGGCAAAATAGATTACAAAGCATTGGATTCAACCGCAAGGCTTTGGAACAACCATAAAACCGACTATGCCCCTTTGGTCGATTTTGCCAAGGACAACGGCCTTGTTTTTGTAGCCTCCAACGTTCCCAGGCGTTATGCCAGCATGGTGTACAAAGGCGGTTTTGAAGCTTTGGATGCACTCCCCTCCCCTGAAAAGGAATGGATTGCTCCCTTACCCATTGCATACGACCCGCAACTGCCCGGGTACCAAAATATCCTAACTATGATGGGCGACCACGCTAGCCCCACGTTGGTAATGGCACAAGCCATCAAAGATGCCACCATGGCCCATTTTATCCTACAAAATTATAAGGAAGGTAATCTGTTTGTACATTATAACGGGGCATATCATTCCAATGATTATGAAGGTATTTTGTGGTATTTGCAATTGGATAGACCGGAGTTAATGTATGGGACCATTTCTACGGTAACGCAAGAAAATGTGCATGAACTAGAAGAAGAAAACACAGGAATAGCAGACTTTATTATTTGTGTGGACAGTAACATGACCACCACATATTAATCAGCTATTTTTAGCTTCTGTACGGCAGATAGTCACCCAAAGGTTCTCTGTGCCGGGCCCTTTTCGAATATATCTCATAATTTACCTTTACTGCCTTCATCAACTTTACCATAGGCTTACTCCATCTTGGGATAAAATCCTTATTTTTAGGGAACTAATTAACAGCTATATGAAAAAAATCTACGCCACCCTGTTATTGCTTGTGGCCATAAACCCTTTAGGGTTTGGTCAAGTACAATCGAACCTTGATTTGTTGGATATCTTTAATATGGAATTTGTTTCCGACCCTCAAATTTCCCCTGATGGCTCCAAAATCATCTATGTCAGAAATTTTAAAGATATCATGACGGATCGGAATCTTTCCAATCTTTGGATCATTAATTACGATGGCTCCAACAACCGTCCACTTACCACAGGTAATCAAAACGATTTTGCTCCAAAATGGTCGCACGATGGCAAAAAGATCGTTTTCAAATCCAATATGCCAGACGACAAGATGAAACTATACCTTATGTGGTTGGACACTAAAGAAACTATGGCGTTGACCAATACACCCCAGTCCCCGGGGCAGGTTTCATGGTCTTATGACGACGAGTATGTAGCATTTAACATGTTTGTTCCCGAAGCAAACGAATCCATCGTTAAAATGCCAGCAAAGCCAGAAGGTGCCAAATGGAATGCTCCACCAAAGTATATTGATAAAATGAACTATCGCGGCGATGGTGCTGGCTATTATAAAGGGGGCAACTCCCAACTGTTTACTTTGCCCATCACAGGTGGAACGCCAAAACAGCTTACTTTTTCCGAGTTTGACCATGGTGGCCCTATCTGGTCAAAAGACAACTCCCGGTTATATTTTAGCGCCAACTTTCATAAAGATGAAGAAATGGAGCCTGCAGATAGTGAAATCTATTCAATCAATATCAATAATGGCAAGATAACCCCATTAACCGACCGTTATGGACCAGATGGCAGTCCGGTGCTATCTCCCGATGGTACAAAAATCGCCTACCTCGGCTACGATGATCATTTACAGGGATATCAAGTTACCCGGTTATATGTAATGAACACCGACGGTTCCGACCCCCGATTAATTTCCGGTGATTTTGACAGGGATGTGGAGGATATGGTTTGGAACAGCAAGGGCAACGGGTTCTATTTTATTTACACCGACCAAGGTATGGGAAAATTAGCATCCATTAGCCTTTCCGGAAAAGTGGATGACATTACAGATGGTTTGGGAGGTCTTTCCTTGGGCAGACCCTACAATGCTGCCAGTTTCTCGGCCTCCATCAACAATAAGTTTGCCTACACTTTAGGAAATACCAGTCATCCGTCCGACCTTGGAGTGGCCGGCACCCGAAGCAACAAAAGATTAACCGCTTTGAACAACGACTTGTTCTCCTTTAAAAAGTTGGGCAAAGTAGAAGAGATGTGGTGGGAGTCCTCCTATGATCAGCGCAAGATACAAGGTTGGGTGGTTACACCTCCCGATTTTGACCCCAACAAAAAATATCCTATGATCTTGGAAATCCATGGCGGGCCTTTTACCAGTTACGGTGCCGTGTATTCCGCAGAAGTTCAAGCATACGCTGCAGCAGGCTACGTGGTTTTATATACCAACCCAAGAGGTAGTACAAGTTACGGTGAAGAATTTGGAAACCTAATTCATCATGATTACCCTAATCACGATTATGACGATTTAATGTCCGGCGTGGATGCCCTTTTGAAAAAAGGCTATGTGAACGAAAACAGCCTGTTTGTAACAGGTGGTTCCGGTGGTGGTGTACTTACCGCTTGGATCGTGGGCAAAACAGACCGATTTAAAGCAGCCGTTGTTGCAAAGCCCGTTATCAATTGGGCCAGTTTTGTTCTTTATGCAGATGGGGTACAGTTTTTCTCCAAATACTGGTTTGGAAAAAAACCATGGGAGGATCCAGAAAACTATTTTAGACGCTCTCCTTTAAATTATGTGGCCAATGTAAGTACTCCGACCATGTTGTTGACCGGTGAGGAAGATTACCGAACGCCAATTGCCGAATCGGAGCAGTTTTATGCCGCACTTAAATTGGAAAATGTGGAAACCGCTATGGTCCGCATTCCGGGGGCATCTCATGGTATTGCCAATAAACCCAGTAATCTAATTGCCAAAATAGCAAGTGTTTTGGCATGGTTCGATAAATATAAAGAAGGAAAATAACTCAAGAGCGGCACTTGGTTTTATAACCAAAAGAAGCAAGAAAACATAATTAACCGTAACCCTTGGCCTAAACGTTTTTCCTATATTTGGGATTTTTAGCTTTAAATATATATGGACCAACTACCGTTTACCAATGACACCGTAATTTTTGGGTTGCTTTGCCTTTGTTTAGGTTTTGTTTTTTATACCTCATCCATAAAAACTGGATTTTGGGCAAAGTTTTATCGCTTGGTCCCTACCCTGTTAATGTGCTATTTGCTACCGGCCATTTTGGCCAGTTTTGGTATTATTGACGAAGCATCGTCCAACACCTATTATGTGGCCAGCAGATATCTTTTGCCTGCTGCTCTAATTTTAATGACGCTGAGCATAGACCTTAAAGCTATCCTAAACTTAGGTTCCAAGGCTCTGATCATGTTTTTGACCGGAACTGTTGGCATTGTTATTGGAGGTCCCATTGCCATATTGATCGTTTCCATTTTTTCCCCTGAAACTGTAGGTGGTGTTGGTCCTGACGCAGTTTGGAGAGGCCTTGCCACCATAGCGGGAAGTTGGATAGGCGGAGGTGCCAACCAAGCTGCCATGCTCGAGGTTTTTCAATACAACCAAGAAAATTATGGAGGCATGGTTCTCATAGATATTGTAGTTGCCAATCTTTGGATGGCCATAATCCTATTGGGTGTGGGCAAAACAAAAAAAATCGACCGTTGGCTTAAAGCGGATACCTCGTCCATTGAGGAACTCAAGGAAAAAGTTTCCACTTATACCGCAAAAATCACAAGGGTCACCACCTTGAACGATTATATCATGCTATCGTTCTTTGCCTTTGCAGGAGTAGGTATTGCACATTTCGCGGGACATCATTTTTCGACTTTTTTACAGAACAACTTTGAAATTGTGAGAAATCCAGAGAAAATTTTATCCTCCTTGGGTTCACAATTTCTTTGGATGGTGGTTTTTGCCACTGCGATAGGAATTGGTCTTTCTTTTACCAAGGCAAAAAATTATGAAGGTGCAGGAGCCAGTAAAATTGGAGGGCTCTTTATATATATTTTGGTAGCGACCATTGGAATGAAAATGGATTTGGGCAAAGTAATGGAAAACCCCGGCCTAATCGCTATTGGATTGGTGTGGATCAGTATCCATGCAGGTTTACTTATCCTGATGGCAAAAATTATAAAAGCTCCCTTCTTTTTCCTCGCAGTGGGTAGCCAGGCCAATGTAGGCGGCGCAGCATCGGCCCCAATTGTTGCTGCAGAATTTCATCCTTCATTGACATCCGTGGGCATTCTTTTGGCCGTTTTTGGCTACGTTGTAGGTACTGCTGGAGCATATTTATGCGCTTTGTTGATGGAAGTCGCTTCGAATGTTTAAATATTTTCAGAAGATTATGCATATTTGCCCATCTAAAATTATATGATGAAGCGGATATTGTTTGTATTGCTATTTGGAATTACATTGGTTGCCTGCGAAAAGAGCACGGAAAACACCATGACCGTTAACGGGAACATTAAAGGACTAAAAAAAGGAACCCTTTATTTACAAAAGCTTCAGGATTCCACGATCGCTGTTTTGGATTCTTTGGAGATCAAAGGGGATGGAAAATTCAGTTTCAGCACGGAAGTTGGTGATCCAGAAGTTTTTTATCTCTACTTGGAGAAAGAGGATAATAACGATATCAATGACCGCATTAACTTTTTTGGTGAGTCGGGCAATATCGTAATCAATACGGCTTGGAACACTTTCGATACCGATGTGGAAATCTCGGGATCTAAATCCCACGAAAAGCTATTGGAATTTTACGATATGGTATCCAAATTCAATATTCGAGAACTCGCTTTGGCACAACAAACTGCATTGCCCGAGCTACAAGAGGATAGCGTTGCCATGGATTCCATTCAAGGCCTGATCAATAAGAATACCGTAGGTAGATATCGATACGCCCTTAATTTTGGATTGAACAACGGAGATTCTTATGTAACCCCGTACATTATGATTACCGAAGCCCGAGAGGCAAACCCAAAATATCTGGATTCCATCTATAAAGGTTTGAGCCCCGAGGTAGCGGCATCCAAATACGGTAAAAAATTCAAAGCCTTTTTGGACAATAACTAAGACTCAAGGCTATTGAGCTGTTCCACCAGTTTGGTAGCCTTTTCTTCCAGCTCCCTTCTGATGGAATTAAAGTGGGATTTCGCATCCTCCACCTTTTTTTGATGGATTTTATCCATCAGATTATCATACACCTCAATGGCTTCGTCAATAATTACCGTACCTTCTTCAGATTCTTTGTTACCTGAACCTGCTTCCCAAATGTAAACGGCCTCAATTATATCTCCCAAGACAAAATTGACATCTTTCTTTAAATCGCGGATACTTGGCATAACATGATGTTTTTATTAAAGATACCATTAAATGGTAACTTCTAAAAGTTTAGCTTTTTGGGCATCAATGTCCACAAAAGTGCTTGATGCGGAAACGAGAACTGTTTCTCCTTTTTTTATCTCTGTACTTCCCCAATCGTTACCGATAGTGGCAGTTCCTCCTACACACATGTAAATGGTAAAAGAATCTCGTTGAGATAAATCTTGTTTTATGGGCTGGATCAATTCCATAAAATTTGTTTTAAAGTAGGGACAATCCACCATTGTATTAACTTCTCCCTTTTTCTTAGGATAGTCCACTTTAAAATCGTCCTTCTTTTTGTAATCGATGGCATCCACGGCCAAACCAGTGTGCAGCTCCCGTAGATTCCCATCTTTATCCTTACGGTTAAAATCGAATACGCGGTAGGTAATATCGGAGGTCTGCTGGATTTCTGCCAAAAGGACCCCTGCCCCAATAGCATGGATTTTTCCGGTATTTATAAAAAATGTATCGCCTTCCCCAACTTCTTCATAATTCATTAAATCTGTTAAGGTACCGTCTTCGATACTTTTTACATACTCTTGCTTTTCCACATCTTTATTGAATCCCACTATAAGCTTTGCTCCCGGGTCGGCATCCATTATGTACCACATTTCTGTTTTTCCAAAGGAATTATGGCGCTCCTTGGCCAATTCATCGTTGGGGTGCAGTTGTATGGAAAGGTCCTGCTTGGCATCTATAAATTTGATAAGAATTGGAAACTCCTTGCCAAAACGCTCCACTACACTTTTGCCCAAGAGTGCTTCACCCTGATCATCCATTAATTCTTGAAGCGATGTGCCCTCCAATCTCCCATTGGATACTTCGGATATATCTCCGACAACTCCCGAAAGCTCCCAGCTTTCACCGGTGATATCACTCTCTATGGGTTTGTTCAAGACGTCTTTTAGTTTGGTCCCGCCCCAAAGTCGCTCTTTGAGAATGGGTTTAAATTTTAGTGGGTAAAGATTCATTTTATCCGGTATAGGTTACAAAATTCCTTGGAGTTTCGTAGAGTACAACCTCCAACTCTTTAGTTTTACTTATATGTGGTCGCAACTTGTTCCATATAACCACAGCAATATTTTCGGCCGTAGGGTTCAAACCCTTAAATTCTGGAACATCAAGATTCAGGTTTTTATGATCCAATTCGTCCTCTACATGCTTTTTGATCAGGTCCTTAAGCACCTTAAGGTCCATAACAAAACCGGTTTCGGGGTCTATTTCGCCAGTTACGCTAACAATAAGGTCGTAGTTGTGACCATGATATCTTGGATTATTGCACTTGCCAAAAACCTCGTTGTTCTTTTGGTTGTCCCAGTCAGGCCTGAACAATCTATGTGCAGCATTGAAGCTTGCTTTTCTACTTACTTTGACTTTCATTTTACTGGTGAATTTTTCAAAAGATGATCGTAAAAACGTTCAAAAATAATCTTGAACCATGCGGTATAATTATCGGAATTGTTCGCAATATCACTTTTGATATCTTCTGGATGCATCCATTTCCAATCGGCTACTTCATCAGGATTAATATTGGGATCGTCTTCAAAATAACCCACCATAACATGGTCAAATTCATGTTCGGTAAGACCATTATCGAAAGGGGCTTTATACACAAAGCTGAAAAGTTCCTTGAGTTCCGTGGTAAAGCCCATCTCCTCCATGAGTCTTCGTTTACCTGCATCAATATTGGTTTCCCCTTCTCTTTGATGGCTACAGCATGTATTGGTCCATAACAATGGGGAATGGTATTTGTCCTTGGCGCGTTGCTGGAGCATGGTTTCGCCCTTAGCATTCATAACAAAAACAGAGAATGCCCTGTGGAGCAATGCCTTCTCATGGGCCTCCATTTTGGGCATTAATCCAATTGGCTCGTCCTTTTCATTTACAAGTATCACATTTTCCTCTCTCATACGGTAAAAATATGACCTTTACCGTAAATTATAGGGATATCAATGTTTAATTTCTTGCTAAAAGAAGCGTGGGGATTTTAGGTTTCCAATATTTCTGATGAAGTCATATCTCAGAATTATTTCGAAGGAACCATCGTTAAAAGTGGCCGCTCCAAGTTCGGTAGTTTCGCGATCATAGGCCAAACCTAACATTAACTGGTCGGACAACATAAAACCAAACAACCCACTAAAGGCGGCATCCCATCGGTAAGCGATTCCTCCTATAAATTTTTCGTTGAACATAACATTTGCCGAAAGATCCACTTGTAAAGGTGCTCCTTGGACCGCTTTGGTCAATAGTGTGGGCTTGAATTTTAAAAATGGATTAAGGTCCCAGACGTATCCTGTAATCAAGTACAGATTGATCTGTTCTTTTGCGGTCGATATGGAAGAGGTATCGAAATGGGTGGTCTCCAAAATTCTTGGCGCAGAAAGGCCTGCATAAAACCTATCTGTATGGTAGTACACCCCGGCACCTATATTGGGCGAAAACTTGTTCTGAATGTCCTGTTGTGATTGTAGTTGACGGTCTATCTCGAATTCATCCAATTGGGAATAGCGTATGTCCAACATATGGGCACTAGCTTTTAGGCCAAAGCTCAATCTACCCTCCCAAGAGGTTTGTATGGTATAGGAGAAATCTACATCAAAATAGGTTTCGGATGTTGGTCCGATTTTGTCGTTTACAACGGACAGACCAAGCCCTACACCACGATAACCGACCGGAGTATGCACGTTGAGCGTTTGTGTCTCGGGCGCACCATTCAACCCTAACCATTGGTTCCTATAAAGAGCAGCTATACTTAAATGTCCTCTTGATCCTGCGTACGCGGGATTTACACTGACCGTATTGTACATATATTGAGTGTACTGTGCATCTTGTTGTGCTTGCATGTTTACCAATCCGAATATGAGCAGGACCAGTATCCATTGGATTTTTGCTTTATACATCTTATTCTCCACAGTAACCATTTTATCTATTTATATATATATAACCTGTCAGCTGTTTCATAGTACCACTGTTATCCTGGTAGTCTATCACATAGAAATATGTACCTACTGGCAATTTATTGTCTCGATCTACGGTTACCCTACCTTGGGAAGTGCCATCGAATACATTGCCACTTGTATTGTAAGCCTTGGTCTGGTACACCATTACTCCCCATCTATTATAAATCCTTACGGTGTTGTTGGGGTAATTCTCAAGCCCTTTGATATCCAAGGTATCGTGTACACCATCTCCATTTGGGGTTATCACATTAATTACATCCACTTCCTCTTCATCTACGGTCAACTCACCTAAATCTGGATCCAAATAGTTGGGAATTCCGTTTTCGTTGGAATCATCGTTGGCATAATTACCGTCACCATCAAAGTCCTCGTCCATAGTTTCTATACCATCGTCATCGTCGTCAGAATCCCTAAAGTCTGGAATGCCATCGCCATCAGTATCAGGTAAGTCAGAGCTAGGGTTGTTTATCTCATCGTTGACATCGATATCAATAACGGTCTCTCCTTCGAAGCCATCATCCAAACCATCGTTGTCCTTATCGGAACCAATAAGTACCACATCTGCAATACCATCTTGATTATGATCATGGCCCTCTATAACATCGGGCACATTATCATCATCACTATCCTCATCTACATAATCCGGAATTCCGTCATTATCGGAATCAACCGGGATCAATCCAATGTTTCCGTCATTTTCATAAGCATCATCGATTCCATTGCCATTGTTATCGACCATACTCGGTGCAATGTAATCTAGGGCAAATTGAGCCTCAATATTGTCCGGAATACCATCATTATCACTATCTATATCCAAATAATCTGGAATACCATCCCCGTCGGTATCGGTTGGATCGGTCGATGGATCATTATCGTTATCCACATTCAAATCTTCAAAACTATCGGCAATACCATCATTATCACTATCCAAATCAATTCCTGATGGACTTACAATTACCGTTATGGTAGCCGTGTCACAATTTCCATTGGTATCACAAACCGTATAATCGAAAGTATCTGTTCCAGAGAATCCTAGATCAGGAACATAAGTAATATCATCGTCTGATGGATCATTGGCGGTCCCATTATCATTTAGAACAATTGTTCCATTAACTGGATCTGTTGCAGAAATTGAACCTACATTCGGAATGTCATTATCATTCGCCCTCCATAAGACTACGGCATCCACACCTATATCTGTCGATACTGAATCGTCGTTTGTATCTACAATCGGTAGCACATCCACCGTCACGGTTGCTGTACTACAATCTCCAAAGCTATTACAAAGGGTGTAATCAAAGCTATCGCTCCCATTGTAATCCGGATCGGGCGTATAAGTAACTATATCATCCGTTGGATTATTAGCGGTGCCATTATCGTTAATATTTACCACACCATTTGTAGGACTGGTAACCGTCAACACACCTATTGATGGCAAGTCGGAATCATTCACAAATATGGGAACGGCAATCGATGTATCTTCATCAAGGGCAATGAAATCATCCATTAAATTGGCCGCCTGACTCATACATACCACAGTAAAACGTGGCAAATCTGTACTGTTACCCACTTTTGTAATTGTAGCGACATATCGCATCACGGTTTGTGTACTGGTAACCATAGGCCTAGACTGATCTCCTGGAAGAGCTGGATTCCAACTTACCGTGGCTCCCGATGGTACACTGGCCGAAATATCCAGTGTCACCTCATTGTTCGGTGCCTCGCAATCAGTTAAGATAAAATACCCCGTGGCGTTGGAACCACATAAGGTACCATCGTAAGTCGCAAAATAAACTCCGGGTTGGGTAGCTTCATAAAATGAATTGACCCCCAAAACTGTTGACGTGTCGGATGCCTCATACCATTTATAATTGTTCTCATCCCCTGTATTGGGTGCTTGCAATAAAAACTGTGCGTTTGCAAAGTTTGCTCCGACAAAGAGTACAAACAATCCAATGAGCAAAGACTTATATGAGGTGTTTAATTTCAAAATCTATCCTTCTTTAGTCCTAATTATTTTACTACAAAAACCACATTTATCAAGGCGTTATAATCTGCTGGTTGACCAATAATATCATAGGTTAGAACACCATTTGCATCTATACTCATATTGTTAAACACCGTAGGATCGGCATAAGTTACATAGTAATACAGTTCAGTTGTACCATAAGTAGGCACTGCGGCTGGCGCACCTGCACTGGCTACAGTTGGGGTACCATATTGAGCAACATATTGAGCATATAGGTTTACGGTACGTCCCGTTCCGTTTGTTGATGCATCTATCGCAATGGATGGCGGATAAAAAATTCTTGCTGCTTTTGATGTAATTGGGGCAATGTCCTGAATTACATCCTCTACGGTTGCCTCGGTATTCCCATCACCGTCCACATCTACTGGAGAATCAGAGTTTACCTCCGATGCATCTTGATTATTTATATCTGCTAGAGGAACTTGTAAGGTTCCATTGCTGTCTTCAATTTCAAGATTAGCACCGTTAACCTCAAATCGTGTATTTATTTCATTCGTATCCGATAGATCACCGTCGGCCGAAATATGGTTGGCCAGGTTCGTAGCATTCGCAGCTATATCGGAAGTGTTTGTTGCAATAGCACTCGTATTGTTCGATATGTTCGTTGTATTCATTGAGATGTTCGAAGCATTGTTCGATATATCCGTGGCGTTGTTCCCAATCGCCGTAGTATTGTTGGCAATGTTGGTAGCGTTCGTGGTGATGTTAGAAGCGTTGTTCGATATGTTAGTGGCATTTGTGGAGATGTTCGAAGCATTGGCAG
>JAAEZN010000007.1:0-25339 GCA_018222835.1 Algicola sp.
GGACAATGCTGCAATACGTGTGGTCCAGAGCAAGAATTTCCTTATCCAACATATGGTTTTGGAACAATTGTTCTTTGGTATATACTTGGAAAAATCTTCTCATGGCAAGGTGTACCACAATAGAATAATTGGTGAGGCGGTGGACGAGTACAATTCCGGGAACGGGATTCAACTTTGGTATTCCACAGATGTAGAGATCATTAAAAACCATGTTCAAGGCACCAGGGACGGTATTTATTTGGAATTCTCCGACCAGATCACCATTACCAAAAATGTCAGCATGAACAATCTTCGCTACGGACTACATTTTATGTTTTCTGACAACGACATTTATACGGAGAATATCTTTGAAAATAACGGTGCCGGTGTTGCGGTAATGTTCTCCAAGTTTATTACCATGAAGAACAATACATTCCGAAAAAACTGGGGCACTGCAGCCTACGGCATGCTTTTAAAAGAAATAAATGATGCCGAGATCAGCGGAAACACTTTTGAGGAAAACACCATTGGCATCAACATAGAGGGATCTAACCGGATAGACTACATCAATAACGATTTTATAGGCAACGGATGGGCCATTCGGGTAATTGGCGCTTGTTATACCAATAGTTTTAAGAACAATAATTTCCTGTACAATTCTTTCGACATTTCTTATAACAGTAAATTGAACGATAATGTGTTCGAAAAGAATTTTTGGAGCGATTATACAGGATATGATCTGGACAAGGATGGTATAGGCGATGTTCCCTATCGCCCGGTAAAGCTGTTTTCCTACGTGGTAAACCGTACTCCGGAAACCATTGTTCTTTTGCGGAGCCTATTTATGGATATTATTGATTTTTCTGAAAAAGTATCCCCTGTCTTTACCCCCGACAACTTAAAAGATGCACAACCTCTAATGCACAAACGATTATGACCATTACAATAAAAAACCTACACAAAAAGTTCGGAAAGAATACTGTTCTCAAAGGGGTTGATGTATCTATTGACGAAGGCCGTATTTATGCCATTTTAGGCCCCAACGGTTCTGGAAAAACCACTTTGATCAAGAGTATTCTAGGCATGGTAATCCCCGACAAGGGCAGTATCGAGGTACTCGACAAACCCATAAAAAAAGACTGGAAGTATCGCAAAAAAATTGATTATCTCCCTCAAATTGCCAATTTTCCGCCCAACATTAGGGTCAAGGAACTAATTAACATGATCAAGGACCTAAGAAATAGTCCCAGCGCCGAACAGGCGTTGATAGAGCAATTTGGACTGGAACCTTTTATGGACAAAAAACTGTCCACCCTCTCTGGGGGAACCAAACAAAAAGTAAACCTTGTCCTTACCTTTATGTTTGATAGTCCCCTTATTATTTTGGATGAGCCCACTACAGGTTTGGAGCCCAAGGCCCTTATCAGTTTAAAACAATTGATCCAGAAGGAAAAAGCACAAGGCAAGACCATATTGATCACATCCCACATTATGCAATTTGTTGAAGAAATTGCTGATGAAATCCTATACCTACTCGAAGGGGAAATCTATTTTAAGGGAGGTATTAAAAAACTTATGGAACAGACTCGCCAAACCACTTTTGAACATGCCATCGCGGCCCTAACAACTTCGGACAGCCATGCTTAAAATATTAAAATATAGTTTTTACGACCTTATCCGTAGCCGATGGAGCTACGTTTATTTCCTATTTTATCTATTATTGGGATTTGTATTGTTGTTCCTGAACAACGATGTCTCCAAAGCTGTAATCACATTGATGAATGTTATTATTGTGCTGATCCCTTTGATCGGGACCATTTTTGGAGTGATGTACTATTACAACTCACGTGAATTCACAGAGCTTTTACTAGCACAGCCCATTAAGCGAAGTTCTATATTTATGGGACAATATTTTGGTGTCGCCGGTTCCCTGACCCTCAGTTTAATATTGGGGCTTGGCATTCCCTTCCTTTTATATGGGTTACTAAGGAGCAATGCCATATTCGATTTTTCCCTCTTATTGGTTACAGGAGCTTTTTTGACCTTTATATTTGTGGGGTTATCCTTTGTTATTGCCATAAACAACGAAAATAAGATTAAAGGATTTGGATATGCCGTACTATTATGGCTCTTCTTGGCCGTGGTTTACGATGGCCTGTTCCTTATGTCGCTCATTATTTTTGAAGAATATCCTTTGGATACGTTTTCGTTGGTGGCCACTGCGCTCAACCCCATAGATCTATCACGGATATTAATTTTGCTCAAATTAGATATTTCAGCACTTTTAGGGTACACAGGTGCCATATTTAAAAGCTTTTTTGGTACAAATCTGGGATTTTTGGTCTCCATGGCCATACTTCTTATCTGGACCATACTACCTATTTTAGGAATAAGGTACAAAACCGAAAGAAAGGATTTTTAATGCAGAACTTCAATGGCAGCGTATGAAGGCAAATGAATATAAACACCACTTACGGATCGCTGTTATATATTTTGGGATTGCCGCCTTGTTGGGGCTACTGCTCCGCTCCTATGCTATTTTGCCGTTCAGGTTCAACTTTAAATATATGGTTCATGGCCATTCGCACATTGCTCTGTTAGGTTGGGTCTATGTTGCCTTGACCACGATGCTCCACTACATCTTTGTGGACCAACAGGTTTCTACAAAAAAATACAAACGTATATTTTGGGGCACCCAAGGTACACTCATCGGAATGTTGTTGACTTTTCCATTTCAAGGGTACGCATTGTATTCGATTGTTTTTTCCACTCTCTTTATAATTTTATCCTATACCTACACCTATCATTTTTGGAAAAACATTGATTCTTCCCACAAAGGAAGTAAAAGCTTAAAATTGGTAAAAGCTGCGTTGATCTATATGGTAATCTCCAGTATAGGGCCTTGGGCGCTGGGTGCAATAATGAATACCCTTGGTGCAGCATCGATTTGGTACCGCTTATCCATTTATTTTTATCTCCATTTTCAATACAACGGGTGGATGATACTCGCCCTAATAGGTCTGTTTATTTACCTTATGGAACGGTTAGAGTTGGAACTGCCGAAAAAAACCTTCACCTATTTCTTTAACGCGATAAACCTGAGTATTGTTTTAACCTTTTTATTGTCCACACTTTGGACCGATGCTTCTCCTTGGCTCAATATTTTGTCTGGGGTCGGGGCCGTGGTGCAACTGTATGCCTTTGTACTCATATGGGGCATGACAAAACACAAGGTCAAAAAAGTCCAAATATCCAAAGTACAAGGATTGCTTCTCAATTCTGTTATTATCTTGGCAACCATTAAAATCATATTACAACTTTTATCCGCCTTCCCCTATTTTGCCAATATGGCATCCGATTACTTAGATCTGACCATTGGTTACCTGCATTTAACTTTTCTTGGCATAGTAAGTCTAGGACTGTTGTTTATGATGGACCATTTAAAACTGTTCCAAGTTTCAAAAGTGTCTTTTCTCTTGTATCTTGCAGGCTTTGTTTTGACTGAATTGCTTATTTTTTATAAAGGTTTTGCCGCATGGCAGCTATATCTACTGTTTGATGAATATGCATCTATATTATTTATTTGCTCCATATTGATTTTTTTGGGGTTGGTATTGATGATCTATCAAAATTTCCGTAAAGCTTGAGCCTATACCATCAAAAAGCAAAACAACAATAAAAGACAATTTTGTCCTATTTAATTTTAGTCTTATCTTTGTATCGATAAAAATCATTTATGATGTTTTCAAAAGCCTGTGAATATGGAATTCGAGCAGCGGTGTACATCGCTTTGCAATCTTTGGAAGGAAAACGGGTAAGCGTTGCCGAAATAGCGGACGAAATAGATTCTCCAGTAGCTTTTACAGCAAAAACACTACAACAACTCACACGTAACAACATCGTAAAATCCATTAAAGGGCCATCGGGTGGTTTTGAAATAGAAAAAGAGGATATGGACTCCGTAAAGCTGAGCATGATCGTAAAAGCCATTGACGGAGATGGAATTTATATGGGATGTGGTCTTGGACTCAAAGAATGTAATGCCAACCAACCCTGTCCCCTACACGATAAATTTGCTGATATCCGAAGTAACCTTAGAAAAATGTTGACAAATACCAGTTTATACGAACTTGCCACAGGTCTGGAAGTAGGATTGACCTATTTAAAAAGATAAAAAAATTTATTCATAAAAAGGACAAAATTGTCCTTTTTTAAAAATCAAAAATCATGAACGAAATAAAAGAAAAAACAATTGGACAAATGGTGGCTGACAACTACAGGACAGCACAAATATTCAAAGCGCATAAAATAGACTTTTGCTGTAATGGCAATAGAACGCTGTCCGAGGCCGCTGCAAAAAAAGGCATACAAGTGGAAACTCTTTTAAAAGAGCTTGAAGCGGTTCCGACCACCGGCCAAACCGACCTGCCCGATTTTAAAACATGGCCCTTGGACCTTTTGATCGATTACATCGAAAAAAAACACCATCGATACGTAGAAAATCAAATTCCGGTTCTAAAGCAATACTTATCCAAGTTGTGCAAAGTACATGGAGAAAGACATCCTGAACTGTTCGAGATTTTTGAACATTTCGATGCTTCTGCGGGAGAATTGGCCATGCACATGAAAAAAGAAGAACTGGTTCTTTTTCCTTACATCAAAAAAATGGTGAACAACCCTGAGACCAATCAGACTATAGAAGCCCCTCATTTTGGCACGGTCCGAAACCCTATCCAAATGATGATGAAGGAACACGACAATGAAGGCGAGCGGTTCCGACAGATCGCTGAGCTGAGCCATGATTATACACCTCCTGCAGATGCTTGCAATACGTATCGAGTGGCATTCGCTTTGTTGCAAGAATTTGAAGATGACCTACATAGTCACATTCACTTGGAAAACAATATTCTTTTTCCAAAGGCAGAATTGCTCGAAGCCCAGTTATTGAATCCTAATTAAATGGGACCTAAACCTATAAAACGACATAGTGCCCTCCAAGGAGTGAGCCGTGAGCATCATCACGGTTTGCTCCTAAGTTGGAAAATTAGAACAGGGTTGTCCAAAAATATATCTCCGGAGCGAATCAAAAAGTACATGGATTGGTTTTTCCAGAATTATCTGATTCCCCATTTTGAGCTGGAAGAAACCTACATCTTCCCAATCATTGGCAATGATCACCCTTGGATTAAAAAAGCGCTCAAAGATCATAAGGAATTGACCGAGTTGTTCACATCACCAATAGCAGATGTAAGCACATTAGGGCAAGTCGAGGAAAAACTTGAGCAACATATACGGTTCGAGGAACGACAACTCTTCAACCATATCCAGGAAGTTGCCAATGATGTACAACTAGACCTCATCGAAAAAAAACACCATAATGAAAAATTCAAGGACAATACCCATGACCCATTCTGGATCTAAAAACAACGTAAACAAACCAAGGAACATATACCAGCGCATGTTCCATGAATTCAAAGAAAAGCAATTAGGGTACTCGACCATTGCGATTATTGGGCAGAGCTGTCTTGGCTCTGGAGCTGCCATGGTGCTGTTAATGGGAGAAACGGACATGCTCCTAAAAATGATCGTGCTCTTTTTTGTAACAATTTTTTGTATGGCTTTTAATGGGGCTGTTTTGGCTCAGTTAAAACCAATGACTACATTTAATTTATTGATTCTAAGTGTTGTTTTCAGCACTTTGGTAATCCTGGCACATCTTATTTAAGGAAATATCGTTAAAACCAGAAGTAAAGCCATAACAATATGGAAGAAAGAAAAGAGATTGCAACCATTGACGAAATTAAACAACTTGTAAACCTTTTTTATGACAAAGTGCGCAAAGACCCTTTACTGGCCGATATTTTTAATGGAATAATCAAAGATAACTGGCCAGCACATTTGGAAAAAATGTATCGTTTTTGGCAAACCGTTTTACTACAGGAGCACACCTATCAGGGCAGCCCTTTTGCTCCCCATGCCCAACTTCCTGTTAATGCAGATCACTTTGACCGTTGGAAATACTTGTTTTTTGAAACAATAGATGAAAACTTTTCAGGTGAAAAAGCTGAAGAAGCCAAATTCAGAGCTACAAAAATGGCAGAAATGTTCCAATTAAAGATTGCCTATATACAGGGTAACAACTAAATTCTGATTTTCTAATCATTTTTTTGGACTCCAACGCCTATTAGAGACGACACATACCAATTACTCAGCATTTTAGTAGGCTTTTTAAAAAACGCGTAGGGTACTCCCCGAACGAGTTTAGAACACTAAACTAACCTATTCAAAAACAAGTGATTACAAAAAATAAGCCCCGCAAATATACATTTGCAGGGCTTTCTGTTGGCCTACAAGGACTCGAACCTTGAACGACTGAACCAAAATCAGCTGTGTTACCAATTACACCATAGGCCAGTACCAAAAAGCCAAACTCGATTCAGCTTTTGAGCGTGCAAATTTAAAACAAACTTTGGTTTCAACAAATATTTTTAAAAAGAATACACGCTATTTTTATAAAGCATGGGTGTTAAAGGTTTTCCAAAAATGGCTAATCTTCTATTATAGTTTTACTAAATTCGCCACAATTCGGTTAACAACCAACTCTATGTTTGCAAAAGACTTCAAAAAATGGGACACCATCCTTGGGTGGATTTCCTTCGCCATCGCGTTTATAGTTTATGCCCTTACCGTTGAACCCACAGGAAGTTTTTGGGACGCAGGGGAATATATTTCCACCTCTGCAAAACTGCAGGTCGGACACCCACCTGGAGCTCCGCTGCTCCAAATGATAGGTGCTTTTTTTGCCATGTTCGCCTTTGGAGACGTAACCAAAGTTGCGCTCATGGTCAATGCCGTTTCCATAGTTTCCAGTGCATTTGCCGTTTTGTTCACCTTTTGGACCATTACCAATTTGGTCGGCAAATTAATTTCCAATGAGAGCGAAACAACCAATAGCAAAGCTATCGCCATTTTGGGAAGCGGACTTGTTGGGGCACTAGCCTTTACCTTCTCGGACAGTTTTTGGTTCAATGCGGTAGAGACCGAAGTATATTCCATGGCAAGTTTAATAATGGCGCTTTTACTTTGGCTTGGTCTAAAATGGACAGATAACTTGGACGACCCCCGAGGACATCGCTGGTTAATGCTCATCTGTTTTGTTATCGGCCTAACCTTCGGAATTCAATTTATGGGCTTCTTGGCCATTCCGTCCATAGGATTGCTATACTATTTCAAAAAATACAAGACCACAACGATAAAAAACTTTTTACTGGCCAATATCATAGTAGTTACCATACTTATTCTGGTCTATAAATTCTCCCTAACCTACGTTTTAAAATTATTTGGTTGGAGCGAAGTTTTCTTTATCAACGAAATTGGACTTCCTTTTAACTCGGGGTCCATAATTATGGGGCTTTTGTTTGTTGGAGCGTTCTATTTTGGTTTGAGATATACACGAAAACATAATTACTACAATGCCAATATTGTTGTACTCTGCCTCATGTTTCTTATTCTTGGATTCTCCTCTTGGTTGATGCTTCCTATAAGAGCTAACGCAAAAACAGTGGTCAACGAAAATAACCCTGCAGATGCACGGGCCCTACTGGCCTATTACAACAGGGAACAATACCCTGGAGTGGACAGTCCGGTATATGGAGCCTACTATTCGGATACATTTGCCCCATCAGGAGAAGATAGGGACGACAGCCCCAAGTACGAAAAAGACTTGAAATTGGGCAAATATGTTGTTGTAAACCATTACGAGGGCGCCATTCCAGGACCCAACGAAAAACACGTAGGGCTATTGCCTAGGATGTGGAGCGATCAACATGCCGAAAACTATATGCGCTACTTTGGGGCGTTGAATTTCCGGATTAAATCGGAGTACATTTCCAATAACGATCTACGGGAAGCCGTAAACCAATTTAAAACAGCTTATTCCCAAGGCGAGTTGGATACAGAACAGTACATCCGGTTTTTAAGGGAATTTGGGGAATATATCGAAGTGGAGCCCCCGACCTTGGGCCAAAACCTAAAATATCTTTTTGATTTTCAGTTTAGCTACATGTACATGCGCTACTTTATGTGGAACTTTGTAGGTAAGCAGAATGACATCCAAGGTAGATATGATGAAAATGGCAACTGGTTGAGTGGTATCAATTTTATCGACAACATTAGATTGGGAAGTCAAGAAAACCTGCCCAGTGATTGGAAAAACAACAAAGGCCGTAACACCTACTTCTTCCTTCCTTTATTGTTGGGAATACTGGGGATAGTCTTTCAGATTTCCAAAAACCCAAAGCAGTTTTGGGTACTCTTTGCATTCTTTTTGTTCACGGGACTGGCCATTCAATTTTATACCAACCCCTACATATTCCAACCACGGGAACGCGACTATTCTTTGGTGGGGTCGTTCTATATTTTCTGTATTTGGATAGGTATTGGGGTTTATGGGCTCTTCGAGGAATTTAAAAAACTGATTTCCGCAAAAATCGCAGCACCCGCCATTACCACATTGTGCCTTTTGGCCGCGCCTTTGTTGATGGGCTACCAAAACTGGGACGATCACGATAGGTCTAACCGATACACTGCGCCATCAACTGCAAAAGCTTACCTCGATTCCTGCCAAGAAGACGTTGGAGCCATATTGTTCACCATTGGGGATAACGACACCTTCCCTCTTTGGTACGCTCAGGAAATCGAAAATTACAGAACCGATGTGCGAATCGTAAACACCAGCCTTTTTGCAACCGATTGGTACATTGATCAAATGAAACGCAAAGCATACGAAAGTGATCCTATACCATCACAATTAACCCACGATAAGTACAGTTACGGAACAAGGGATGCGGTATATTATCAAGGGATAACCGAAAATCGTTGGAGCATTAAGGATTTTATGAATTGGATCGGAAGCGATAAGCCCCAGACCAAGTTCAGACATATTTTGACCAATCAAGGAGCCGATTTAAGTCAGTATTCGGAAAGTACTCTGGATATTGTGTACTACCCTACCAATAAAGTCAGAATTCCAGTGAACAAACAGAATGTTCTGGAAAGCGGGTTGGTAAAGGAAAAGGATTCTGCCTTGATCGTGGATTATATCGATATAGACCTTCCAACAGGTGCGCTTCCCAAAAACAGAATTTTGATGTTGGACATAATCGCCAACAACGACTGGAAACGTCCAATCTATTTCTCGGGCGGCAGTTTTGACAGCTCCGAATACATCTGGATGAAGGATTATTTGCAGTTGGATGGTCTGGTGTACAAGTTGGTACCCATCAAAACACCAAACCGAAACTCCTTTGAAATGGGCCGTATTGATTCTGAACTGATGTACGATATCGTTAAGGATTGGGATTGGGGCAACTCTGGCAGTGATGATATATACCACGATCCACAAACGCGCTCACAAGGACTTTCCTTCCGAAGCAATTTGGCCCGTTTAATGGAAACCTTGATTGCGGAGAACAAGATTGACAAGGCCAAGGATGTAATCAATATCTCTTTGGAGAATATGCCTGTGGAACACTTCTACTTTTATGCCTTTGTTGAGCCATTTGTAGATGGCTACTACAAAGTAGGCGAAACAGAGAAAGCCCGGGAACTGTTCGGAAAGCTCAAAAAAGTATATCAAGAACATTTGGAGTACTATGCCAACATTCCTTTAGATGAACAATATGATAAAATTGACGATATCCTCTCCGATATGCAGGCGTATCGCAGAAATATAGACATCTTAATAGAAAATGGCGATAAAGAATTGGCTGAATCGGAGACCATTATCTTTAATGAATATATCGATATGTTCTCCCAATTTGTAGATGAGGAGGAAGATGTATTGGACGAACCAATAACCTTGGACCCCGACATGGAGGATTCGATACCATTGGACACCATTGAAAGAGTGCCCGACTCTTCGATACAATAAGGTTAAAGCAAAAAAAAGCGAGGTTTTCACCTCGCTTTTTTTTAAATATATTCGTTTAAAATACCAATCAGGGTATTGGCATCCTGCTCTCCACTTTGGCGCCAGACCATTTCCCCTTTTTTATAGATCATTAATGTTGGTAATCCCTTTATACGAAGTGCCTGTGAGAGTTCCTTGTTTTTATCCACGTCAATTTTAATCACTTTGCCTTTGTCTCCAAGGGCAGCGGCAACATCGCTCAATACAGGATGCATAGAAGTGGACTGCTCGTTCCATTCCGCATAAAAATCTAATAATACAGGTACTTGTAAATCTATAAGTTCTCCGAATTTGGACATGTATTCTAAGGTTTACAGTCAAAAGTAAGAAAAAATGTGAATGTTTTGCAGTTAATCAAAGCTTAGGCAAAATGTGCACCACATTTAAACCAATCCTTTTTTCTTTAACGTGATTACAGAAATTTCCGGCCAGATACCAAAACGGCCCGGGTAACCAATAAACCCAAAACCTCTGTTTACATTGATGAACTGATCTAACTCTTTGTAAATACCTGCCCAATACTTATAGCGCCATTTTACCGGGCTCCATTTTACCCAACCTGGGATTTCCACACCAAACTGCATTCCGTGGGTGTGCCCGCTCAAGGTTAAATGAAAATGATAATCATCTTGAAGCACTACGTCTTCCCAATGGGATGGATCGTGGCTCAATAATATTTTAAAATCTTCTTTGGATACGCCTTGCTTGGCCTTTTGTAGGTCTCCAGCTTTTTTAAATCCACCACGGCCCCAGTTTTCAACACCGACCAAAGCAATTTTTTCTCCGTGTTTTTCTAAAAAACGATTGGAATTCAGCAATAGATCAAATCCCATTTCTCTTTGCATCGTCTTTAGATCTTCGAGGTTCTGTTCCTTTTCTTCCTCGGTATCCCAAACGGCATAATCACCATAATCATGATTTCCCAAAACCGAGAACACACCATCACTAGCTTTCAATCGGGAAAAAACCTCTTTCCAAGGCTCCAGCTCACTTGAGCGGTTGTTTACAATATCACCCGTAAAAAAGATAACATCACTCTTTTGTTCATTGATCAAGTCTATGCCATATTCCACTTTTTTATAATCATCAAAACTACCACTGTGCACATCCGAAATCTGGGTGATCTGATAATCATGGAACGCATCGGGAAGGTCATCAAACTCCAACTCGTACTTCAATACCTGATAATTATATTTACCGCGGTACATCCCGTACAACAAAGCTCCAAAGGGCAAAGCGGCCAAGCCCAAGGCTATACCGCTCACAAATTTTCTACGGGATGGATAAAAACCTTTGCCCGAGTCGGAAACACCAACAATCTTATTATACCCAAATCCTAACAAACGTACAATATCCTCCAAAAGCAGAAAGAAACCCAACACTAGGGCCAACAGAAAAAAGGCAGCAAAAATACTTCCAGCAATAGCGGCAGTGCCCTTAAACCCATCGCTGGGATCGTAGGTAACCACTTTTATGGTCAAAAAAATCAAGGCTCCCAAAAACAAAGCAATGTAGGCCCAATGCAACAAAGGACTCTTGAACAATGTTCTAAAGGCTTGAAAACCATAAACGGCAAGCACCACATATAAAATTGCCAAAATGATAAATCGGGACATACAATTTTTTTACAAAACTAGCGCTAATCTGCTATTAAACAGCGTATTTTAAATTTATTTAACGGCTCGAACTATTGAATTGAGGATATCTAAACTGGAAACCGCCACTTTATCCTCCACCAAATGCTTACTGGAATTCATACTGATTTTCCCTTCTAAATCTACAGGGTTTTCAAAGCTTGTTCCCGAACAATGAATAGCCCGGAGACCTATTTCTTTAAATTTTGATGCATTACCGGGCGAAACTCCTCCCCCAGCCATTATGCTTATTTTGGTGCTCTGCTGCCACGTATTTAAATTTTCTATCCCATTTTCGGATGAAGGCTTGCCTCCAGACGTTAAAATAGTCTGCACGCCAATATCCTCAAGTTGCTTTATGGCTTCCAAAGGTTTTGCCACCCAATCAAAAGCACGGTGAAATGTAAAATGCATTCCTTGGGACAATTCCACCAGTGCTTTGGTTCTTTTAACATCAATAGAAAAATCATCTCTCAAAACCCCAGTAACAATACCATCAACACCTAATTCCTTGCATGCCAAAATATCGGCTTTCATTACTTCAAATTCAGCGTCGGAATACGTGAAATGCCCTCCTCTTGGACGAATCAAAACATGAACAGGAATATTTAGCTCACCTTTAACCAATTGTATAAGACCAGTCGATGGGGTAATACCTCCTACCCCAAGTTCCGAACAAAGTTCAATGCGATCAGCACCGGAACTCATTGCATGTCTTGCAGATGCCAAGGAATTGGCACAAACTTCTACCAGCATATTGTATATTTATGAACCCTAAAAATAAACATACCAACCTATGGAAAGACGCAAATTCCTTAAAAATTCCAGCCTCTCCGCGGCAGGACTGGTTTCCGCCTCCACTTTGATGGCCTGTAAAACCGATGCTAAACCGGAAACAGCCATATCCGAACCTACAACACCTAACCCAACCAAACCCATTGTGGTCTGTACTTGGGATTTTTTTAATGCTTCTGAAAAGGCATGGGAGGTCTTAAAATCGGGAGGTAATGCATTGGATGCCGTTGAGCAAGGGGTTATGGTAGAGGAAGCCGACGAGACCAACGAAACCGTGGGCAAAGGCGGTAGGCCGGACAGGGACGGAAACGTTACCCTGGATGCATGTATTATGGACAAGGATGGCAATTGCGGCTCTGTTGTTTGTATGGAAAATATTGTGCATCCCATTTCGGTGGCGCGTAAGGTAATGGAAGAGACCCCACACATTATATTGGCAGGAAAAGGTGCAGAGAAATTTGCTTACGAACAAGGCTTTAAAAAAGAGGATTTACTGACGGAAAGTACCAAAAAGCAATATAAAGAGTGGTTAAAAACCTCAAAGTACGAGACAACGATCAATATAGAGAACCATGACACCATTGGAATGTTGGCAATCGATGAAAAAGGCGACATTGCCGGGGCATGCACCACAAGCGGAATGGCCTACAAAGTAGCCGGACGCGTTGGGGACTCCCCCATTATTGGGGCAGGGTTATTTATTGACAACGAAATTGGTGGCGCCACGGCCACAGGGGTTGGCGAGGAAGTCATCCGTACGGTGGGCAGCTTTTTGATCGTAGAGTTGATGCGACAGGGAAAAAGTCCGCAAGAAGCATGTGAGGAAGGCGTAAAACGCATCATGAAGAAAAACGAAGGCCGCAAAGATTTCCAAATCGGATTTTTGGCTATCAATAAAAATGGTGAAACGGGCGGTTATTGTGTGCATCCGGGGTTTACCTACCGGGAATATTCCAAAAACGGGCACGAGAATCGAGAGGTGACCAGTTTCTACAAATAGATACTAGAACGCTGTGTTGTTAGAGGTTATATATCAGAACGCTTCGCTTTTGGGATCAAGAATCATGACATAGTTGAAGAATACAGCTTTTCAAATATGAAAAGTCTTGTCTCTTGTCTATTCATGCTAAAATCAAATCCTCTCAAATCTAATATCTCAATTCCAACATCTTTTAAAACGCAATTCGTACTTTTAATCCCCCACCAAATTTTTGGGTATCACTAATTGTTTATTGATCATTGTTAACCGAATAAAATGTCCGAACAAAAACGACTTTTTCTATTAGACGCCTACGCACTTATTTTTCGTGGTTATTACGCACTCATTAAAAACCCACGAATCAACTCCAAAGGAATGGATACCTCGGCGATCATGGGGTTTGTAAACTCTCTTTTTGATGTTATCAAGCGTGAACAGCCCGACCATTTGGCAGTTGCTTTTGATAAAGGAGGTAGTGTGGAACGTACCGAATTGTTCGAGGACTACAAGGCCAACCGAGACGAAACACCCGATGCCATTCGCATTGCCGTGCCCTATATCCAACAAATCCTGGAAGCCATGAAGATTCCCGTGGTAGAATTGGAGGGCTATGAGGCAGATGACCTTATCGGCACCCTGGCCAAACAGGCCGAAAAAGAGAATTACAAAGTATTTATGGTTACGCCCGACAAGGATTTTGGGCAATTGGTGAGCGAAAACATTTTTATGTACCGCCCGGCCCGGATGGGCAACGGTATCGAAATTTGGGGAATCCCAGAAGTACAAAAACGCTTCGGTGTAAAACGTCCCGAGCAGGTAATCGATTATTTGGGCATGATGGGCGATGCCAGTGACAACATCCCTGGATTACCAGGTGTGGGCGACAAAACGGCCAAAAAATTCTTGGAACAATTCGATTCCATGGAAGGCTTATTGGCGAACACCGACCAGCTCAAGGGCAAAATGAAGGAAAAAGTGGAGGAAAATGCCGAATTGGGACGTTTATCCCGAAAATTGGCAGAAATCAAGATCGATTGTGATGTGAAGTTCCATGCCGAAGACTATGAAATGTGCCCCCCGGATGCCGAAAAGGTGCAAGAAATATTCGAAGAATTGGAATTCCGTAGGCTAAAGGACCAATTCATCAAACTTTTTACAGAAGAAGCGGAAGCAAGTACCCCTGTAACCAATACAAAAACTGCCAAGGAAGAGGCCAAAGTTGCCGGTAGCGGACAGTTTACCCTGTTCGGCGGAGATCCTTTGGAAGCTGCGGCCACCATTAAGGATGTGAACAGCAGAAAAACCATCGGCGATATACCCCATTTGTATCAAAATGTGCAAAATGGTATGGGCATGGAACTTTTTTTAGAAATGCTGATGAAACAAACATCCGTTTGTTTTGATACGGAGACCACTTCCCTAAATCCTTTGGAAGCGGAATTGGTAGGCATTGCCTTTAGTTGGTCTCCGGGCAAAGGTTTTTATGTACCCTTTCCCGATAATGAGAACGACGCCCGACCTATGATCGAAAAACTACGTCCATTTTTTGAATCTGAAGAAATCGAAAAAGTAGGACAGAATCTAAAATACGACATTAAGGTAATGCAAAACTATGGTGTGGAAGTAAAGGGCAAATTATTCGATACTATGTTGGCCCACTATCTCATCAACCCCGATATGCGTCACAATATGGATGTTCTTGCGGAAACTTACCTCAACTACAGCCCTATTTCCATTACCGAGCTCATTGGCAAAAAAGGCAAGAACCAACTTAGTATGCGCGATGTTCCTTTGGAAAAGCAAACGGAATATGCCGTGGAAGACGCCGATATTACCTTTCAGTTGGGGTTAAAATTTACTCCTGAACTAAAAGAGGCACATACCGACAAATTGTTTGATGACATCGAGATTCCACTGTTACGCGTTTTGGCGGACATGGAGCTGGAAGGCATCAATTTGGACAAGAAGTATCTAAATGACCTTTCCTCTGCACTCGAAGTGGATATTGCAGAGTTGGAGAAGAAAATTTATGCCGATGCGGGTGAAGAATTCAATATTGCATCGCCCAAACAACTTGGTGAGATCCTGTTTGGCAAATTAAAACTGGTAGATAAGCCGAAGAAGACCAAGACGGGCCAGTTTTCCACTTCGGAAGACGTACTCTCCTATTTGGCCAAGGACCATGAAATCATCCAAAATGTATTGGACTATCGAGGTTTGGCAAAACTAAAAAGCACTTACGTAGATGCATTGCCCAACGAGGTACAACAAAAAACAGGGCGGGTACACACGGATTATATGCAAACGGTAGCCGCTACGGGGCGTTTGAGCAGTAACAATCCGAACTTGCAAAATATCCCCATCCGCACCGAGCGTGGCCGTCAGGTTCGGAAAGCATTTATTCCACGTGATGAAAACCATGTGCTATTGGCTGCGGATTACTCCCAGATAGAGTTGCGTATTATTGCTGCATTGAGCGAGGAGGACACCATGATCTCTGCCTTTATAAATGGGGAGGACATTCACGCTTCCACGGCATCGAAGGTATTTAATGTACCCATTGAGGAAGTAACACGAGAGCAGCGGAGCAATGCCAAAACTGTGAACTTCGGGATTATTTATGGGGTTTCTGCCTTTGGTTTGAGCAACCAGACCGATTTGAGCCGTGCCGAAGCCAAGGAATTGATCGACACATATTACAAAACCTACCCCAAATTGCGCAATTATATGAGCGAACAAGTTGATTTTGCCCGTGATCATGGCTATGTACAAACCGTTCTGGGCCGTCGCAGATACCTTAAAGACATCAATGCAGGCAACCAGGTGGTTCGCGGAGCAGCAGAACGCAACGCGGTAAATGCACCCATTCAAGGGAGTGCGGCGGACATCATCAAAATTGCGATGATCAACATTCACAAAAAGCTTTCCGAAGGAAAATACAAAACCAAGATGTTGTTACAGGTTCACGATGAACTGGTATTCGATTGCTACAAACCCGAACTGGAGGAAATGAAAGCACTTATTAAATCCGAAATGGAGAACGCCTATAAACTAGCGGTGCCATTAGATGTAGAAGTGGGCATTGGTGAAAATTGGTTGGAGGCGCATTAGAAAAATGGATTTAAAAACAAACATTATCCAATGAGAATATGGCATTGATAATTTCAATATTATCATTAATGATTTCCGGGTTGACTTTTTGGGTTACACAAGTTAAAAAAGGCAAATTAAAAATGACACGCCCGTCGATAATTTGTTTACTCGGGAAAAACAAGAATGATGAACCCAAAGTATTTATACGAACTTTGATTGATTTATTCAACTTCTAACCAAGGACAATATATTCAAAATATGTTCATAAGAATTTATCATTCTGGAACTATACACAATTTTAATATATGGGCCTATGGGGAAAATAAATTAGTAAGGGGAAGTGGACTATTTATAAATAAAACCGGGTTTTCCACATACCATCATTTTTTACTTCCTAAAAATGAAAAATTGGATTTTTTGGAAGGCAACTACAAGATTGAAATTTTTGCGGAATCTATAAACAAAACAAAAAAGTTATTTGAAGAAACATTGATTTTATCAAAAAAACAATCGGAAGATTTAAAAAGGGGCTATGCCATTTATTTTAATTGGGCTGCCAATTCGAAGAAATATGTTTCTCACACTGAGAATAATTTATAGCTCTAAACTATTGAAACACCTAGTCCAACCATGGAAAAACCAACCATAGAACTCATTTTTTTCGCCGGTAAAACCTGTGGTGTATGCAGGGTTTTAAAACCCAAGTTGCTGGAAGCCGTACAGGAGAATTTTCCGAAAGTGAACATTCGCGTAGTAGATGTGGAAGAAGAAGTGGAGTTTACGGGCCAGTCCATGGTTTTTACTTTACCGGTGGTCATCATAAAAGTAAAGCACAAAGAAATGTACCGTTTTGCCCGAAGTTTTTCGGTGTACGAAGTATTGGACAAATTAAAACGGGCAAGTGGGGAGGAGCTTTCCCCTATCAACTAAAAAAAGGCACCAAACGGTGCCTTTTACATTCCCCTTCATAGCAATTCATCAATTACAAACACCATTGGCCAACCGTGGCTTTTGGCTTTTGCTCCCCATAAACAAATCCGATAGCGGTTTAAAGTGTCGCCTCCACTGGTAAGGAGCAAAGTCGAACCACAATTTAACTTCTGGCGCTTTGTCTTTTTCTACTGTAAATCCGTTCTCAATTTGAAAGTCCAAACGTTTGAACGCATTTGCCGATTCGGTCACACCATCCTCATAAACAAACTGGTTTCCCCATTCCGCCATGTAAAAGCGTAAAGTGGTGTACCTCCCCTCTGGCAAGGAAACCACACTTCTGGAACGTATAAAGTTCCCAGAGGCCATTCCTTTTAGGGACACTGGGTTCTGACCGGGAAAATCTATTATAAAATGCTCGCTCCCTTGATCATCTATTGCAGAAAACCGGATAATATTAAGAGACATTTCCGATACCTTGAGGACCATAGCGGCCTCGTTTTTTAAAATCAACTCGGTACCGCAAGTTTCAACACCATATTTTGCTTCCATTATAGTTGAGACATAGAGCGGTGTTGACCATATAGTAGGATAAAAATTCATTTTTTTCATAGCTGTTGTATATGTAATTATACAGATGCAAAGTTGCGGTGGTTTTATTACCCCTACGTCCAATAAATTATCCTCTTTATATGTTGAATTACCCCAAAAACCCTATTTTAAGATAATTTTTGTTAATATGACATAAAACTACGCTCTGTATCATCCACAACATTATCTTTCGGACAGATGAAGATCAACTACATTTTTCTATTGCTCGCCATGGTTGCCGAAATTATTGGTACCATTGGTGGTTTTGGTTCCTCGGTATTCTTTGTTCCGTTGGGCAATTTCTATTTTGATTTTTACTCCGTACTGGGCATGACGGCAATTTTTCATCTTTCCAGTAACCTGAGTAAAATCTTCTTATTCAAAAAAGGATTGGACAAAAAACTATTGCTCTACATTGGGGCTCCATCCGTTATTTTCGTGATCATTGGTGGTTTTTTATCCAAAATTGTGAATAGCGATGCGTTGGAAATAGTTCTGGGCATTTTTTTGGTCGTATTTAGCTTACTATTCCTTATTAAAAAGGACATCATTATCCTTCCAAACAAAAAGAACTCACTTATCGGAGGTGCATTATCCGGTTTTTCCGCAGGGCTTTTAGGAACCGGTGGAGCCATTAGAGGATTGACCATGGCCGCTTTTAATTTGGAAAAAAGTGCTTTTATAGCTACCTCTGCATTTATCGATTTTTTAATCGATTTCTCACGGACCTTTGTGTACTATAGCAATGGGTATATTGGAAAATCGGAATTGACCTATTTGCCCTTCTTGTTTGCCATCGGTTTAGTGGGCACGTATCTCGGAAAAAAAATATTGAATTACATTCCTCAAGAAAAATTCCGCAAACTTAGTCTGGTTTTTATTCTGCTGATTGGTTTGGCCACCATAACCACATTGGCTATCGGTTATTGGTTTTGATCCTCTTCGTAGTTATCACCTATATTGTCCAAAACCTTCAGGAAGGTTTCAAACTCGGCAGGGTCAATATCCTTGAGGGCCAATTTTCGCAATTGAATGGCGCTGGGCAGGGTTAGGTCCAATATTTCATGACCTTTTGGGGTCAATTCTAGTTTAAAACGCTTTTGATCACCATCAAAACGGGTTTTGGAAATCCACCCCTTTCGCTCCAACCCACCGATTACCCTCGATGTTGTAGCCCTATTGCGAAAGTTCTCGTTTACTATATCCCGCTGACTGGCTTCATCACCCAGTTGATGGATTTGGTACAGAATAACCCATTGCTCAATGGTGATATCCACACCAAGCGCATCAAAAGTTCGCAGATATGCCTTCTGTATCTTTCGGAGCACCAGATCCAGATGGAACCCCATACCATGTATTTCGTCTATACGGTTTAGCAATGTTCTAAGAATAGTCGCAAAAATAAGGATTCGGATTTTCTTCGACCGAAACTTTTAAGCCAACCTTAATTTTAACTCAAATTTCAGTCAACAAAATCGTTTTCGTAAGTCAAAATCATTACTTTTGTTGTTGATGCAACAAAATAAAACAGAACAATAAAATATAGCGAACATGGAAACATCTACACTTCCAAAAGAAAACAATACCTCCGAAGATTTTATGCCCATTAACGGCACAGACTATGTTGAACTTTACGTTGGCAACTCCAAACAAGCGGCCCATTTCTACAAGTCGGCATTTGGATTTCAATCCTATGCGCAGGCAGGTTTGGAAACCGGCCTAAAAGACCGCGAAAGCTACGTAGTGATACAAGATAAAATCCGTTTGGTACTTACTTCGCCCCTAAAAAGTGAGACAGAAATTGGCAAGCATATCGATAAACACGGTGACGGCGTAAAAGTTGTTGCCCTTTGGGTGGAAGATGCAACTACTGCCTATAACAACGCCATGGAAAGAGGTGCCACATCATACATGGAACCACGAACCGAAGAGGACAAAGATGGAAAAGTAGTACGCTCCGGGATATACACTTACGGTGAGACCGTTCATATTTTTGTAGAACGAAAAGATTATAATGGAACCTTTTTGCCCGGATTCAAAAAATGGGAAACCCCGGATTACAACCCAGAACCAACAGGACTAAAATTTGTAGATCACATGGTGGGCAATGTTGGTTGGAACAAAATGAACCACTGGGTAAAATTCTATGAGGACGTATTGGGCTTTAAAAACATCCTTTCTTTTGATGACAACGATATCTCTACAGAATACACAGCTTTGATGAGCAAGGTAATGAGCAATGGAAACGGTAGGATCAAATTCCCGATCAACGAGCCAGCCGAAGGCCAGAAAAAATCACAAGTTGAGGAATACTTGGATTTTTATGAGGACGAAGGCGTTCAGCACATTGCCGTGGCCACGGACGATATTATAAAAACAGTTCGCGATCTAAGAAGTCGTGGCGTTGAATTCTTAAGAGTTCCCGCTACATATTACGATGCTGTTACCGACCGAGTAGGCGAGATTGATGAGGATATCGCCCCATTAAAGGAATTAGGTATTTTGGTGGATAGGGACGACGAAGGTTACTTGTTACAAATCTTCACCAAACCTGTAGAACCAAGACCGACCATGTTCTTCGAAATTATCCAAAGAAAAGGTGCACAATCATTCGGAAAAGGTAACTTTAAAGCATTGTTCGAAGCTATTGAGCGTGAGCAGGAGCTTCGAGGCACATTGCATTAATCAAAGTTAACAGTAATGAGTTATGGGTTGTTGAATTTTAAGCCCATAACTCATAACTTTAAACTCAAAACTGTTAAAAAATGCCCATATATCATAAACTCGGAAAAATTCCCCAAAAACGGCATACCCAATTCGAGAAGCCGGATGGCAACCTCTATTATGAGCAGCTTTTTGGCACCATTGGTTTTGATGGCATGTCGTCCCTATCCTACCACGTTCACCGACCTACACAGGTAAAAGAAGTGGGCAAGGCTTTGGACCTAAGCCCAAAAATTGCCGTGGAAAAGAACATTACCAGCAGAAAATTTATTGGTTTTGATGTAGCGCCAAAAGACGATTTCTTGGAGGCACGCGAACCACTTTTAGTGAACAGTGATGTTCATGTAGGTTTGGCCGCTCCCAGAAAATCGCTGACGGACTATTTTTATAAAAATGCAGACGCCGACGAAATGCTCTTTATCCATAAAGGATCGGGAACACTAAAAACTTTTTTAGGAAACATTCCCTTTGAGTATGGCGATTATCTCATCATTCCACGCGGAATGATCTACCAAATCGAGTTTGACACAGAAGATAACCGCATTTTATATGCAGAATCCTTCCATCCCATATACACACCTAAACGTTATCGTAATTGGTTTGGGCAATTATTGGAGCACTCACCCTTTTGCGAACGCGATTACAAATTGCCGCAAGACCTTCAAACTTTTGATGAAAAAGGAGAGTTTTTGATGAAAATCAAAAAACAGGGTATGTTGCACCAACTGGTGTACGCCACACACCCTTTTGATGTGATAGGTTGGGATGGATATAATTTCCCTTATGGGTTTTCCATCCATAATTTTGAACCAATAACAGGACGTGTACACCAACCGCCACCAGTTCATCAAACTTTTGAAACAAGCGCATTTGTTATTTGCTCGTTCTGCCCAAGATTGTACGATTATCATCCAAAAGCGATACCAGCACCTTACAATCATTCCAATATAGATTCAGACGAAGTCCTATATTACGTTGATGGTGATTTTATGAGCCGAACGGGAATTGGCCCCGGGTACATCTCCTTGCATCCGGCAGGTATCCCCCACGGACCGCACCCAGGAACTTACGAGGCCAGTATCGGCAAAAAAGGTACCGAGGAACTAGCAGTTATGATAGACACCTTTAAGCCATTGCAAGTAACTGAAAATGCCCTCAAAATTGATGATGGCAAGTATTATAAATCTTGGTTGGAGTAAATTAGTGTCATTTAGGAATGAGCGAAGTGATCGAGAAATCACAATTTTAGATTTCTCACTTTGATTTCGACTGCGCTCAATCTCACAGTTCGAAATGACAAATTAATAGACTTGTAATGGATGCTGAGCGTAGTCGAAGCATCGCAGGAATGACATATTTACCTTCAAATGATTATAGACATACCTGAAAACTCAGATTTTTCAATTCACAATATTCCCTTTGGGATTTTTTCCACACAGGACAGAAGTCCGAGAGTAGGCGTTGCCGTTGGAGAGTATATTTTAGATTTGGCCGCTGTGGCCGAGTTGGATGTGTTCGACTTCAATACGGCATTGTTGGAAAAAGACACATTAAATGATTTTATTTCCCTAGGAAAAGAAATCACCACTCGGGTACGCAAAAAGATTCAGTACTGGCTAAAAGATGACGAATCCGTTTTGGCCGGGAAACCTGAACTCTTCGTGAAGCAATCCGAAGCTCAAATGCATATGCCCGTAGCAATCGGAGATTATACTGATTTTTACTCCAGTTTAGAGCACGCCATCAATGTTGGCAAAATGTTCCGCGACCCTAAAAACGCTCTTTTGCCCAATTGGAAACATATTCCCGTGGGTTACCATGGCAGGGCAAGTTCCATTATTGTGAGCGGGCAATCCGTCCACCGACCAAAAGGGCAAATCATGCCCAATGGTGCAGATGCCCCAATTTTTGGCCCTACCAAGCGCTTGGATTTTGAACTGGAACTCGGTTTTATCTGTGGCAAAGAAACCTCAATGGGCGAGTCCGTTGCTACAAAGGATGCCGAAGACTATATTTTTGGGCTGGTACTTTTCAATGATTGGTCTGCCAGAGATATTCAAAAGTGGGAATATGTGCCCCTAGGCCCATTTTTGGCCAAGAACTTTGCCTCGTCCATATCACCTTGGGTAGTTACCCTGGAAGCTTTGGAGCCCTTCAAGATAAATGGACCTAAACAGGAACCCGAAGTTTTGCCCTATCTGCAATATGAAGGAAAAAGGAATTATGACATCAACCTAGAAGTCGATATTCAACCGGAACATGGCAAAGAAACCACGGTTTGCTATAGCAACTTTAAACATATGTATTGGAACATGGCCCAACAATTGGCACATCATACCGTCAACGGATGCAATATCAACATCGGGGATATGATGGCCTCTGGAACCATATCCGGTAACAAAAAAAATAGCTTTGGCTCCATGTTGGAATTGTCCTGGGGAGGTTCACAGCCTATCCAACTTAAAGATGGCTCAGAACGAAAATTTATTGAAGATGGTGATACAGTGACCATGAGAGGCTATGCACAAAATGAAGGTATAAGAGTGGGGTTTGGTGAAGTAATCACAAAAGTGTTGCCCACCAAATAAAGTGGGTAGCTGAGCAGAGTCGAAGCAACCGAAAATAGCAATGCGAATTAGACTACACTACGTCACTTTAGAAAAAAACAGATTTCCGCCTTTGTGGAAGTAACAGATAATTAAAACTTAATGATCAAGACTCTAGACCCGACCAAAATACCTCAACCCGAGCTGTACAGTATTTTATCGACCGCTGTGGCGCCGAGACCCATTTGCTTTGCAAGTACAATAGATACAGAGGGCAATGTTAATTTGAGCCCGTACAGTTTTTTCAACGTTTTTAGTTCCAATCCACCAGTAATGGTGTTTTCCCCAACCAGAAGTGGTAGGGACAATTCCTTGAAACATACCCACCAAAATGTGGTGGAAGTGCCAGAAGTGGTCATTAATGTAGTGAACCATAAAATGGTGGAGCAAATGTCACTTTCCAGTACGGCTTACGCTAAAGGGGTGAACGAATTTGTGAAAGCTGGCTTTACCCAAGTACCCAGCCTAAAAGTAAAGCCCCCTAGAGTGGCGGAGGCTCCGGTCTCCTTTGAGTGCAGGGTTTTGGAAGTGGTAGAATTAGGACAGATTCCCGGAGCCGGAAACTTGGTAATTGCACAAGTGGACATGATCCACATTAATGATGAGTATTTAACGGGTGATGAACTGGATACTGAAAAATTGGACTTGGTGGGCCGCATGGGCGGCAATTGGTATATCCGCGCCATTAAAGATTCACTGTTCGAGGTTCCAAAACCAATCCGTACCCAGGGTATCGGGGTAGATGCATTGCCCAAAGGTATCCGCGAGAGCAATGTACTTACTGGAAATAATTTGGGCCGGCTCGGAAATGTGGAAAGTGTTCCTTTTGTAGAGGAAATAAAAGCTATTATAGCCAATGAAGGTGTAGAAAATGCTTCCAAAACCGAACTACATAACTTGGCCAAACGGGTTTTGGAGGAGGGTGACACCACAAAAGCAATGGCTTATTTACTATTTGCGGAAAGTTTATAAAGTTTAATAAAAATGCAGAAAGACATAACATCAATTTTCAAGGCTCATTTGGTGCCCAAAGAAGTTTATAAAGGTGGAAAAAATATTCCCCCGACCAATAAAAAAATATACAAGCTATCCTCCAACGAGAATCCGTTGGGTGCATCGCCCAAGGGCATTGCAGCAATGAGAGTTGCACTTGACAAGATTGACATCTATCCAGACCAAACGGATATTCGTTTGCGAGAAGCATTGGCCCAGGATTTTGATGGTAAATTGACCGCAGACCAGTTTTTATGCGGTAATGGCGGTTCGGAGGTCATCGACATGCTACTCAGGGCTTTTATCAGCGAAGGGGACGAAGTAATTTTTTCCAACCCCTGCTTTCTGCCCTATTCCGTTTTTTCGAGATGGTACGGCGCCAACCAAGTAGATGTTCCTTTACTATCACCCAATTACGATTTGGATGTGGAAGGTATTTTAAATGCCATCAACGAAAAGACCAAGGTCATTTTCTTGACCAGCCCCAATAATCCTACGGGAACTTATATTCCAAAACCCGTGATGGACGATTTTATGGCCCGTGTTCCAAAAAACATCCTCGTGGTATTCGATGAAGTCTATCGCCATTTTGCGGATGCGGAAGATTATGTGACCGCATTGCCGTACGTGTTGGAAGGTCACAACGTAATCGGGCTCAACAGTTTTTCCAAAACCTATGGTTTGGCCGGACAACGCATTGGATACGGATACACCACACCTATCATTGCCAATTATATCCGTTTGATCCACAAACCATTCCTACTCCCATTGACCTCTATTGAAGCTGCCATTGGAGCTTTGAACGATACTCAATTTATTCAGGAAACAGTAGAAACCGTTTTGGAAGGCAGAAAATTTATTGCCAAAGCATTTGATGAACTGGGTATTAAATACTGGCCAAGTCAAGCCAACTTTTTCATCATTGACCCACCGTTGCCCGAAATGGAATTCACGGATAAAATGATGGAAGAGGGAATCATGGTGCGACCTGTTTCACAATTTGGCGCACCTGGAAAAGTACGTATCACCATAGGTGATGCAGAGG